>JASHUO010000375.1 GCA_030039975.1 Alphaproteobacteria bacterium | reverse complement strand
TCATGCCCGGCGTCTGCGCCGTATTGGCGTCGAGCTCCGAGCCCTTGACCACGCGCACGCCGTCATAGCGCCAATCGGTCTTCTCGGTCATTGCCTTCTCCTGCTCAGGGCCGCTCCCGTCTCATCGGGGAAGGTAGTCCCCCCGGGCGGTAGTTTGAAGACGCCGGGACGAAGATCGTCGCCGGCACGATCACGGCAGGCTCCGCCATTCCTCGCGCACTGCGGCATCGGTCTCTTGCGCGAGGTGCTCGGCGCGACGCGCCGCCGCTTCGCTCCGGTCGGCGAGGCGCTTCAGCGCCCAGACCGCCATGGCCCGGACGAGCGGCGAGGCATCGCCGAGAAGCGGCCGCACCGCGTCGAGAAGCCTGCGCTCGCCGCTGTTGCCGATGGCGATGAGGACGTTGCGCAGGAAACGGTCGCGGCCGATGCGCTTTACCGGCGAGCCGGAGAAGCGCTGGCGGAATCCGGCGTCGTCGAGCCGCGCCAGCTCGGCGAGCAGCGGCGCCGATGCGCCGGCGCGCGGCGCGAAGCCGGGCTCGCGCGTCGGCCGGGCGAATTTGTTCCAGGGGCAAACCGCAAGGCAGTCGTCGCAGCCATAGATGCGGTTGCCGATGAGCGGGCGCAGCTCGGCGGCGATGTGCCCCTTATGCTCGATGGTGAGGTAGGAGATGCAGCGCCTGGCATCGAGGCGATAGGGTTCGGGAAAGGCGCCGGTCGGGCAGATCTCGAGACAGCGCCGGCAGGCGCCGCAATGATCCGTTTCGGCCGCGTCGGGCGGCAGGTCGAGCGCGAGATAGATCTCGCCGAGGAAGAGCCAGGAGCCGAAGCCGCGCGAGACGAGATTGGTGTGCTTGCCTTGCCAGCCGATTCCCGCGCTTTCTGCGAGCGGCTTCTCCATCACCGGCGCGGTGTCGACGAAGAGCTTGAGCGCGCCGGGCCAGCGCGCCGCGATGAAGCGCGCCAGCGCTTTGAGGCGCGACTTGACGATGTCGTGATAATCGCGGCCTTGCGCGTAGACCGAGATGCCGCCGCGCTCGCGCGCGCGCAGCACCGCCAGCGGGTCCTCCGCCGGCGCGTAATTGAGCCCGAGCACGACCACGCTCTTGGCTTCGGGCCAGAGCGCTTGCGGATCGGCGCGCTGATCGGCGCGCGCGGCGAGCCAGCCCATATCGCCGTGGTATCCCTGCCGCAGGAACTCGGCCAGATGCGTGCGCGCCGCCGCGCCGAGCCGTGCCGGAGCGAATCCGACCGCGTCGAAGCCGAGGCGCAAGGCCTCGTCGCGGATCGCGGTTTTGATGTCGATGGCTGCATCCACGACAGGCGTCCTTGCAGCGCCACCAAGACCCGAGATCACCCGCGCCCGCGGTAAGGGGTGACGCCCTGGTCGGGAAGCCAGAGGCCGCGCGGCGGCGCGCCGGTCTGGTAGAAGACGTCGATCGGCATGCCGCCGCGCGGATACCAATAGCCGCCGATCCTGAGCCAGCGCGGCGCCAGCACGGCGACGAGGCGGCGCGCGATCATCAGCGTGCATGCCTCGTGGAAGGCGCCATGATTGCGGAAGGCGCCGAGAAACAGCTTCAGCGACTTGCTCTCGACCAGCCAGCGCCGCGGCACGTAATCGATGACGAGATGCGCGAAATCGGGCTGGCCGGTGACCGGGCAGAGCGCGGTGAATTCCGGGCAGGTGAAGCGCACGAGATAGGTCTCGCGCGGCGCGGGATTGGGAACCCGCTCCACTTGCGCCGCCTCCGGCGACGCCGGCAGCGCCGTCTTGCGGCCGAGCTGCGTCAGACGAGGCTTCGCCATGGGCACCAGGCTCCTAAAGCGGCGGGATGTCGCCTTCCGCCTCGCGGGCGGCAAGGCGCGCGGCGACGGCATCGAATCGGCCGGCCTCAATGGCGCCGCGCAGCTCGGCCAGGAGATCCGCATAGTAGCGGAGATTGTGCTGGGTCAACAGCATGGGCGCGAGGATCTCCTCGGCGCGCACGAGATGATGGAGATAGGCGCGGCTGTATTGGGTGCAGGTGGCGCAGGCACAATCAGGGTCGAGCGGCCGCGGATCGGCGGCGTGCCGCGCATTGCGCAGATTGACCGTGCCGCGCCGGGTGAAGGCTTGCGCCGTGCGGCCCGAGCGCGTCGGCAGCACGCAATCGAAGAGATCGATGCCGCGCTGCACCGCGCCGATGATGTCGGCCGGCTTGCCGACACCCATGAGATAGCGCGGTCGGTCCTCGGGCAGCGCCGGCACCGTCGCGTCGAGCATCGCGAACATGCGCTCCTGGCCTTCGCCGACGGCCAGCCCGCCCACGGCATAGCCGTCGAAGCCGATGGCGCGCAGCGCCGTTGCCGAGGCGAGGCGCAGCTCGGGATAGACGCTGCCTTGGACGATGCCGAACAGCGCATGGCCGCGCCGGGGTTGATAGGCGGCTTTCGAGCGCTCGGCCCAGCGCATCGACAGTTCCATGGATGATCGCGCCTGTTCTTCCTCGGCAGGAAAAGGCGTGCATTCGTCGAAGGCCATGGTGATATCGGCGCCGAGCAGGCGCTGGATGTCCATCGAGCGCTCCGGCGACAGCGTGAGGCGGCTGCCGTCGAGATGCGAGCGGAAGGTGACGCCGCTCTCGTCGATCTCGCGCAGCTTCGCCAGCGACATGACCTGGAAGCCGCCGCTGTCGGAGAGGATGGCGCGCGGCCAATTCATGAAGCGATGCAGCCCGCCCAGCGCGGCGATGCGCTCCGCCCCCGGCCGCAGCATCAGGTGATAGGTGTTGCCGAGGATGATCTTGGCGCCGGTGGCGGCGACGTCTTCGGGTGTCATCGCCTTCACCGTCGCGGCGGTGCCGACCGGCATGAAACACGGCGTCTCGACCACGCCGTGCGCGGTCTGGAGCCGCGCGCGCCGGGCCGGGCCGTCCTCGGCGAACACGGTGAAGGGCAGGGCGGCGCTCACGCGCGTGCCGCGGGATGAAGCAGGCAGGCGT
>JASHUO010000374.1 GCA_030039975.1 Alphaproteobacteria bacterium | reverse complement strand
GAGCATCGTCAAGCCCGCAGCGACGCGGCAGCGCGCCAACAGACTGCAACCCGGAGGGACGGCGCTCTTTGGCGCCGCCAACCCGTTCGATCGCTCTGCGATCGAACCCTCCGGGTCCGACCGCGAAGCGGTCGGACGGGTTGGCCGTCGCCGGGACTTACGATGGCTCGCATCGCCGCGCGTCCCGGCTCCTTCCCTGGCGCCAAAGATCGCCGTCGCAGCACGTGACGGTGGGAGAAATCCGGGCTATGCGCTGCAGCCTACCGAGCTGTTCACGGGCACGCCGTGGTCGCGCATGCAGCAGCGCATCGCCAGTTTCCGGTCCATCGCCGGAACTGACTGCGTCTCCATCTGCTTTTGGCAGAGATCGAGCTGCCAGGTGAAATTGCCGCCGGGATTATACCAATCGCCATATTGGTTGCCGTAGCGATCGGCGATGCTGACGAAGCTGCACGCGCCGAGCGCCATCACCACCAGCACCATCCCCAGCTTGCGCATGATCCTTCGGCTCCGTCGCCCATTCCGGCTGCGAAGTTTATAGCACAGGGCAACTGCCCCGCCGAAAGCGACCGCGCCCTGGATAGATCGACGCCGAGCGCCGCGAAAGAAAAAGGGCCGCACCGAGGTGCGGCCCAAGTTCAGGGAGGAAAAGCCCGAAGGACTTGCGATACGCGGCCCGAAGGACCTGCATCGCGAAGGTGACAGTAAGGCCTGCTTCGTCAAGAAATGGTTAATGGCGATTCTTTTTCTTCGCGCTCGTGCGTTTTTTTTGCCGCCCCGGTCTTCGTGACTTCTACACCAGCGGTCCGACGACCGCCCGCGCTACCCCTCACGCTTGGGCTAAGCCTTTGTCGAAAAATCGAAATAATCGTTGATCGAGCGCACCAGGCCGCTCGCGAGCTTGCGCTGGTAGGACGCCTGCTGCAGCAGCCCATCCTCTTGCTTGTTAGAAAGGCAGCCGAGTTCGACCAGCGCCGAGGGGATGTCGGGCGCCTTGAGAACGACGAATCCGGCCGAGCGATGGCTGTTGTTCAGCATCCGCACCTCGCGCCCAAGCTCGGACACAACGTCGCGGGCGAGTCGAATCGACAGGTTGTTGGTCTGCCGGCGCGCCAGATCGAACAGGATCTCGCTCACCACCGGCTCATGCCGCGAGAGGTCGATACCGGCGACGAGGTCGGATTTGTTCTCGCGGGCCGCCAAAGCGGCCGCTTCCTTGTCGGAGGCTTTCTCGGACAGCGTGAAGACCGAAGCGCCGCGCGCGCCCGATTCGGGCAAAGCGTCGGCATGAATCGACAGGAAAAGGTCGGCACCGACCGAGCGGGCAAATGCCACCCGGTCTTCGAGGGCGATAAACTCGTCGTCGGTGCGCGTCAGGCGGACGTGATAACGCCGTGTCGCCTCGAGGAGGCGCGCCACCTCGCGCGTCGTGGAGAAGGCGATGTCCTTCTCATAGACGCCGGTGCAGCCGATGCAGCCGGGATCGATGCCGCCATGGCCGGGGTCGAGCACGATGAGATGGGGTTTTTGCGCGCGCGCCAGCACGGCCTCGGCGAAGGCCCTCGGCGCCAAGCCAACGCCGCCCGCCCCGAGCGCGGTCGCGGCCAAAAGGCGCAGCAGCCTGCGCCGGTCGATTCCTGCTTCAGCCATGCTCACCTGCGCCCATTCCGCTCTCGTCCCTCACGAGGAGGTTGAACGCCTACTGCACCGCAGTTATAGGCTTTAGTTGAGGATACTGCCATATCTATCTGCATTCTCAGAATAAAATGTTTTTAAGGATCGCCTTGCCGCGAACCATGGAGGCGCGGGGTTACGCTGGAGGGTCGCAGGCGATGGTTAAGTTTGCGGAAATCGCGCCCCGCGCGAGCCGCCCGGCACTCCGGTCAGGCGCCCGTGAGCTGCCGCATTGCGGCCCTCGGCAGGGGCTCCAGATCCTCGGCGATGCCGTCGTAATATTCGGCCAGCTCCAGCAGCTGCGCACGGATCTGTTCCTGCAGCACCGCTTCGGCGCGGCAGCGCAGATCACGGGCCCTGCCCCTGAGGTCGCGCGCGGTCGGCCGCAAGGTCATCCCGCCGCCTTCAGCACGCGCTGCACGGTGCTGACCAGCTCGGCGCCGCTGACCGGCTTTCTCAGCACGGCCTTGGCGCCGAGACGGCGCGCGGTGTTGAGGTGGTTGTCCCAATCATCGACCCCCGAGACGGCGATGATCCGGATATTCGGCCGTTCCGCGATCAGCGATCGAATCATCTCGATGCCGTCCATCACCGGCATGGCGATATCGGTGATGGTCACGTCGACATCATGGTGCTTGAGGCTCTCGACGCCGTCGCGACCGTCGCTCGCGGTCGTCACCGCGAATCCCGACCGCTCGAGGACCCGCCTCAGCAGGTCCCGCATCACCTCGTCATCGTCCACGACAAGGACGGCGGCGGACGTTGTCTTGGCTGCGGTCATCCCTGGCCTGCGCGTCAACTCTGGCAGGCATCTTCGCGCAGAACGGATAACGCTATGTTAAATATCCGAAAATTGCCCGGAAATGACGCCCGGCCGGGCCGTCGGCTCAGCGTCCCCGGCTTTGCAGGGCACGATCCAGCCGCTCCGACAGCCCCGCCGTGAACACGGGCTCCCAGCTGCGGATGTGGTGCGTGACCAGTTTGGCGATAGCTTCGGCGTCGCCGGCCGACGCCAGATCGATCAGTTGATGGTGCTCCTTGACCGATGCGACCTGGCGCTGCCGTCCGGCCGCCGAATCGATGCCATAGAGTCGCATGCCGTCGCGCAGTTCCATGATCATCTTCGTCAGCATCGGATTGTTGAGGCGCGAGACGAGCTCGAGGTGGAAGGCGCGATCGCTGTCGATATAGCCGCGGACGTCCTTGCGTTTGACGGCTGCGGCGATCTCGTCGGCCAGCTTGCGCAGCGCTTCCACATCGGTCAGCCGCCGCTCGGCCAGGCTCACCATCGCGAATCGCTCCAGCAGCTCGCGCAAGGCGAACCCGTTCCTTAGATCTTCCGGCGTGGCCGCTTCGACGCGGAAGCCGCGATTACGCACAGGCGTGATCAGCCCGTTATAGCTCAGCTCCAGCAGCGCTTCGCGGACGGGCGTGGTGGAGACGCCGATTTCCTCGGCCAGGGTGGGGACGGAATACATGGTCCCAGGGCCGGCATAGCCCGACACGATGTCGGCCCGCACGCGCCGCAGCACCATGTCGCGCAGGCTGGTGGACGACTCCGCAGTCCGTGATGCGTCCAAGGCAGAGCTCTCCTTCCGATCGGTCGATTTTCGATCCCGGCAGCGTAAACCGCTTGCGCCGCCGTGTCACGCATGATAGTAGTGCATTACTGTGATACGCGACGCGGCACTTCCCACCGCACCTGAAGGAGGCTGCGATGACCGACGATGCCCTGAAACGCCTGATGTGCCTCGGCTGCGGCTTCTCCTACGACGAAGCCCTTGGCCTGCCGGAGCATGGCCTTCCCCCTGGCACCCGCTGGCGGGACATACCGGCAGACTGGGTCTGCCCCGATTGCGGCACGCCGAAATCCCGCTTCGAAATGGTGGAAATTCCCTATGCCATCGGGCAGCCCGCAGCCCGTGCCGTAGCCTGATTCCAACCCGCAACGGAGGACGCTGTCATGACCAACTCGTTCGTCCTGCGCGCCGATGAGCGCGGCTACAACAAGATCCTCTCGACCGGCGCCACGGCCTCCTATGTCGGCGGCCACCCCGATGCGTTCATCACCCGCTTCTCGAGCTTCAATTTCGGCGATTACCAAGATGGGCGGCCGGGGTTCGGTCGGATCCGGGTCTTTGGCGACGAAGCCTTCCACCACCCCGGATGCAGCTACAACATGCATCCGCACCATAACTTCATCATCTGCGCCTTCGTGCTGGAGGGAAAGCTCACGCACATCAACACGCTGGGCGGGCTCGAAGAACTCGGACCCGGCGACTACTATGCCTTCTCGGCCGGCTCCGGCGGACTGCATGAGGAGCTCAATCGGCATGTAGAACCGATGCGGGCGATTTACCTCTGGCTCCTGCCCGACCACCTGCTGTTGCCGCCTTCCTATACGCGCGGCCATTTCGACGCTGCCGCCGGGCTGAATCGGATCACCCTCCTGATCGGCGATGACGCGGGCGCGATACCGATCGCGCAGGATGCTCGGGTATCGCGGCTGGTGAGCGATGTGCCGCGCAGCTTCCGCTATCGGCCGCGCTCAACCGGGCACGGCATCTATGCCTTCGTCATCGACGGCACCCTGCGCTGCGACGGCGCGACGCTCAAGCGACGGGACAGCACCGCCGTCTGGGGCGCAGATGAGATCATCTGCGAAACCGGGCGCGGCGATACCGACGTCCTCTTCGTCGAAACGATCATGTGAACCGCCGGGCGGAGATCGCGCTCACTGCGGCGCGATCCCGGCCCGATGATGACGGCAATTCGAAGCCCCCGGCTACCCTGCTGGCGTCGGCGGGCTGATGCGCGCGATAGCAGCCGGCGCCGGCTAGGCGCGCAGGTCGACGACGATGCGGCCGCGCACACCGCCTTTCAGGATCTTTTGTCCCAGCGCCGGGAGCGCCTCGAGCGGCACCGTCTCGGTGAGCGCGTCGAGCTTCTCCATCGGCAGATCGCGGGTGAGCCGCGACCAGGCAACCTGCCGTCGTTCGATTGGGCACATCACGCTGTCGATGCCGAGCAGACTGACGCCGCGCAGCAGGAAGGGAATGACGGTTGCCGGCAAATCGTTGCCGCCGGCAAGGCCGCACGACGCGGCGCTGGCGCCGTATTTGAGCTGCGTCAGCAGCGTCGCCAGCGTCGTGCTGCCCACAGCATCGATGGCGCCCGCCCAACGCTCGGCATCGAGCGGGCGGGAGGGTGGCTTCGCCAGCTCGGCGCGATCGATAAAGCCGGCGGCGCCCAGCGACGAGAGATAGTCATGCTGATCGGGCCGGCCGGTGGCGGCGATGACGCGATAGCCGAGCTTCGCCAGTACCGCGACGGCGACGCTGCCGAGGCCGCCCGCCGCGCCGGTCACCAGCACCTCGCCTTTCGCCGGCGCGAGGCCGTGCTCTTCGAGCGCCATCACCGCCAGCATCGCGGTGAAGCCCGCCGTGCCGATCGCCATGGCGCGCTTGGCGCTCAGCCCCTCGGGAAGCTTGACCAGCTGCCCCGCCTTGACCCGCGCCTTTCCGGCATAGCCGCCCCACTGCACCTCGCCGACGCGCCAGCCCGTGAGCACCACCTTGTCGCCGGGCTTGAAGGCGGGCGACTCCGAGCGCTCGACAATGCCGGCGAAATCGATGCCCGGCACATGCGGATAGGTGCGCACCAGGCGGCCGAGGCCGTTGAGGATGAGACCGTCCTTGTAGTTGAGCGTCGAGTACTCGACCGCGACGGTCACGTCGCCAGGCGGCAGAGCGCTCTCGTCGATGCGCTCGATCGCAGCGCGAACCTTGCCCTCGGTCTCGCGCAGCAGCAGCGCTTTCACCTCAGCCATGGCGCTGCTCCTAGCGCAGCCGCTCGAGCACGCTGGCGTAATTCGCCACCGCCGCGCCGCCCATGTTGAAGATGGCGCCGAGCCGCGGTTCCTTCACCTGGATGCCGCCCGCCGTGCCGGTGAGCTGCATCGAAGCGAGCACATGCATCGAGACGCCGGTCGCGCCGACCGGATGGCCCTTTGCTTTGAGGCCGCCCGAGGGGTTGATCGGCAGCTTGCCGTTCTTGTCCACCCGGCCCTCGAGCAGCGCGCGCTCCCCCTGCCCTTTCGGCGCAAGCCCCATCGCCTCGTAGATCAGCAGCTCGGCGATGGTGAAGCAGTCATGCACTTCGGCGAAGCCGAGATCGTCGAGCCCGACCTTGGCGGTGGCGAGCGCGCGCTTGAAGGCGCGCTCGGGGCCTTCGAAGGCGACGATGTCGCGCCGGCTCATCGGCAGGAAATCGTTCACCTGCTCGGCGGCGCGGAACACCACCGCCTTGTTGCAAGTCAGCGCCGTTTCGACATCGGTGAGCACCAGCGCCGCGGCGCCGTCGGAGACCAGCGAGCAATCCGTGCGCCGCAACGGCCCCGCCACCAGCGGATTCTTCTCCGAGACGGTGCGGCAGAACTCGTAGCCCAGGTCCTTCTGCAGCTGCGCCAGCGGATTGGCCGAACCGTTCTTGTGGTTCTTCGCGGCGATGCGCGCGAGCGCGTCGGACTTGTCGCCATAGCGCTGGAAATACATCTGCGCGATACGGCCGAAGACGCCGGCAAAGCCGCCTTCGATGTCGCCCTCCTCCTTGATGTAGGAGGCTTTGATCAGGATCTCGCCGACTTGCGGGCCGGTGACCTCGGTCATCTTCTCGACGCCGACGACGAGAACGTTGCGCGCCTGCTTGGCGGCGATTGCGCTCAGGCCCTGGTGAATCGCGGCAGAGCCGGTGGCGCAGGCATTCTCGACATGCGTCGCCGGCTTGAAGCGAAAGGCGGGATCGGCCTGCAGCACCAGCGATGCCGGAAACTCCTGGCGCTGGAAGCCGGCATTCATCGTGCCGAGAAAGATCGCGTCGATATCCTTGGGCTCCATGCCCGCATCGCGCAACGCCTCGACCGACACCTTGACGATGAGCGCTTCGAGATCCTCTTCGAGCTTGCCGAAACGCGAATGGGCCCAGCCGACGATGCAGGCGGTCATGACGTCCTCCGATCCCTTGTCCAAACTAGATATAGCAAGCTCACCGGCGAGCGTCACGCCGCCGCGGTTGCCCCTGGCAAGCCGGCTTCTTGCCCGGTAACGTGGCGCCTGCCGCAACCGATCGCAGCGTCCGAGACGAGGCACCTTGGCTACCGACACCATCTCCTTGCGCCGTCCCGATGATTGGCACGTCCATCTGCGCGATGGCGCACTGCTGGAAGCCGTGCTGCCGTTCACCGCGCGCAGCTTCGCCCGCGCCATCATCATGCCGAACCTGGTGCCGCCGGTGACGAGGATGGCGGCGGCCGAGGCCTATCGCCGCCGCATCCTGGCAGCGCTGCCGCCGGGTCTCGACTTTACGCCGCTGATGACCGCCTATCTCAGCGATGACAGCGATCCCGACGAGATCGAGCGTGGCCGCCGCGCCGGGCTCTTCACGGCGGTGAAGCTCTACCCCGCGCACGCCACCACCAATTCGGCGGCGGGCGTCACCGACATCGCCAAGACCTATCGCGTGCTCGAGCGCATGGCGGCGCTCGGCATGCCGCTCCTCGTCCATGGCGAGGTGACCGATCCCGCGATCGACGTCTTCGACCGCGAAGCGGTGTTCATCGACCGGGTTCTGGCGCCGCTGAGGCGCCGCCTGCCCGAGCTCAAGATCGTGCTTGAGCACATCACCACAAGCGAAGCGGTCGATTTCGTCGAAAGCGCGAGCGACACTCTCGCCGCCACCATCACGCCGCATCATCTCCTCATCAACCGCAACGCGCTCTTCTCGGGCGGCCTGCGGCCGCATATGTATTGCCTGCCGGTGGCGAAGCGCGAGACGCATCGTCTGGCGCTGCGCCGCGCCGCGACCTCCGGCAGCGCCAAATTCTTCCTGGGCACCGATACCGCGCCGCATCCCATCGCCGACAAGGAGCGCGATTGCGGCTGCGCCGGCATCTTCGCCGCGCCGGCCGCGCTCGAGCTCTATGCCGGCGTCTTCGCCGAGGAGCAGGCGCTCGAGCGCTTCGAGGCCTTCGCGTCGCTCAACGGCCCGCGTTTCTACGGGCTGCCGGCCAATGAGCAGCGCATCACCCTGGCGCGCCGCCCCTGGCGCGTGCCGCAAACGGTGCCGACCGCCGCCGGGCCGCTCCGCCCCTTCCTCGCCGGCGAAGAAATCGCCTGGCAGCTTCAGTCTTGAAGCTGCCAGGCGTTTGAAACCTTCGTCGGGCTTGCGAGGAAGGTGCCGGTCGAACCCGCCCGGCACCCATCCCTACCTCACGTCGACAGCTGATCGCCGATGGGCAGGCTCCGGATGCGCTTGCCGCAGGCGGCGAAGATCGCATTGCAGAGCGCCGGCGCGAACGGTGGTACGCCCGGCTCGCCGATACCGCTCGACGGCACGTCGAGACCGTGCGGGACCATATGCACTTCCGTCTGGGCCGGCGACTCGTTGATGCGGGTCACCTTGTAGGTGTCGAAATTGCCCTGCTGGGCACGCCCGTTCTTGAACGAGATCTCGCCGTAGCGGGCGAGCGCATAGCCCATCACCGCCGCGCCCTCCATCTGCGAATGGACGCGTTCCGGATTGGCGATGAAGCCGGCGTCCACTGCCGTCACGACGCGCGGCACGGTGAGCTTGCCCTTTTCGTCGACGGCCACCTCGACGACCGTGGCGACATAGGTCAAGAAGCTGCGATGCACCGCTATGCCGCGCCCGTGCCGGGGCGGCAGCGGCTTGCCCCAATCGGATTTCTCGGCCGCGAGCTCGACCACGCCGCGCAGCCGTGCCGTGTCGATCGGATAGGACTCGAAGGGATCGCCATAGTTCCAGAAGTCCTTGACGTCCTGCGATTTGCGCGGATCGACGATACGCGGCGGCCCGATCAGCTCGATCAGCATGTCCTTGGGGTCGCGGCCGGCGGCCTGCGCGATCTCCGCCACCATGCACTGCACCGCAAAGCCGTGCGGAATGTTCGACACCGAGCGGAACCAGCCGATGCGCGTATGCGCCTCGGCTTCGCCGTTCTCGCAGCGCAAGTTGGGGATGTCGAAGGGATTGTCGACCAGCCCCATGCCCATTTCGAGCGCCGATTCATGCTTCGGATCGGGCACGAAGAGCGCGAAGATGGTCGGCGCGACGCTGCGATGGCGCCAGGCGACCACCTTGCCGCTCTGGTCCAGCCCGGCATCGATCCGTTCCACCGACACCGTGTGGAAGAAATCGTGCTGGATGTCGTCTTCGCGGGTCCAGATGACCTTGACCGGCGCCCCCACTGCCTTGGACAGCAAGGCCGCTTCGATGGCGTAGTCGCATTTCGACTTGCGTCCGAAGCCGCCGCCCAGCAACAGCTCGTGCACGGTCACGTCTTCCGGCTTGATGCCGAGCTTCTTGGCCAGCTCGTCCCGCGTTCCGCCGGGGCTTTGCAGCGGCGCCCAGACTTCCAGCTTGCCGTTGGCAAAATGCGCGGTCGCGCTGACCGGCTCCATTTGCGCATGGGAAATGTGCGGCAGGTAGTATTCGGCGGTAACCACCTTGGCGGCCGAGGCCAGCGCCTTCTCGGCATCGCCGTCATTGCGCACGACGACGCCGGGCTTGCGCGCGGTCTCTTCCATTTGGGTCCGGTAGGTCGCCGAATCGTAGACGGCATGCGGACCGTCGTCCCAGGTGATCTTGAGCGCGTCACGGCCTTGCATGGCGGCCCAGGTGTTCTTGGCCACCACCGCGACACCGCCGAGCGGCGCGAACTTCGCCGGGGCCGGCGTGCCCTCGATGACCACGACCTTTTCGACGCCGGGCACTTTCATCGTGGCCGAATCATCGTAAGACACCATCTTGCCGCCGAACACCGGTGGGCGGGCGACCACGGCGAATCTCATGCCGGGCACCTTGGCGTCGATGCCATAGACGGCCTTGCCCATAATAATGTCTTTTTGATCGACCGGCTTGATCGTGCCCTTGCCGATATAGCGGAACTGGTCCGCCGTCTTCAGCGTCACCTGATCGGCCGACGGCGCCGGCAGCGCCATGGCCTCGACGGCAACGGCGCCATAGCCGATCTTTGCCCCGGTCTTCTTGTTGATGATCTCGTGGTTCTTCGCCTCGACGTCACTCACATCGACGCCCCAATGCTTGGCGGCGGCCATCGCGAGCATCAGGCGCACCGAGGCGCCGATATGACGCATCGGCTGAATGAAGTGGCGGACACTGCGTGAGCCGTCCGTGTCCTGGTTGCCGTATCTTTCCTCGTTGCCGGGCGATTGCTTGATGCGGACGCGCGACCAATCGGCCTCGAGCTCGTCGGCGACGATCAGTGGCAGCGTGGTGCGCGCGGCACCGGTTCCCATCTCGGCGCGCGACGCGATGATGGTGACCAATCCGTTCTTGTCGATCGTCACGAAGACATGCGGGTCGGTCACGACGCCATGCGGCATCGCACCGGCACCCGTCTTGTAGTCTTCATGCATCTCGGCAAATGATTTGAGCGAGATGAACTGCGCCGCGATGACGAGCCCGCCGGCGCCGACGATGAAGCGGCGGCGGCTGACATTCTCGATGATCGTCTTCATGTCAGGCCCCCGTGATGGCTGACTTGATGGCAGCGGAGATGCGCTGATAGCAGCCACAGCGGCAGATGTTGCCGGCCATGGTCTGGTTGATCTCCGCTTCTGAAGGGTTCTTGTTGGCGGCGAGCATGGCGGCCGCCTGCATGATCTGACCGGCCTGACAAAAGCCGCATTGCGGCACATTGAGGGCATGCCACGCCTTTTGCACGGGGTGGCTGCCATCGGGGGAGAGGCCCTCGATCGTCGTCACCTTGCGGTCGGCGACGCCGCTCATCGGCGTCGCGCACGCGCGTACCGCCTCGCCATCGACATGGACCGTGCAGGCGCCGCACTCGGCGATGCCGCAGCCGAACTTGGTGCCGGTCAGCCCAAGCTCGTCGCGCAGATACCAGAGCAGCGGCATCGACGGATCGCCGTCGAACGCGTGCTGCCGACCATTGACGGTGACATTCATTGTTTCCTCCCGAAAAATGCGCTGCTCGCCGCTCCGGCGGCCGATCCGCAAGGTTCGCTACCGTCTCGCCGCAAGGACGGGGAGGACGCCCGGTTGCGACACGGTGCCCACTGGCACCACGCCCCTTGTCGCTCCTCCCCGTGCACCCTCGTTCCTTGCGCCCGCAGGGATGCTTCGCCGTGCCGATAGGCTTGCTTAGCGCAATAAAATACTCTGGGCCGCGATGGTGCGATCGTCAACACCAATTAAGACGGACTCATGCCACGATTCGCATGACAAATTATGTGCGGAGCTTGCAAACTTGGCGCCGCAAGCGTGGCGCCATCATAATAATAGTCGCGAGCGGGATAGTTATGCGTCGCAAACTGAAAGATGATTCTCCCATGGAATAGGGAATAGCCGCCGAGCGGGACGGCTGTCATTTGCCATGTGGGTTTCCGGCTTCGGTTGCGCCGGCCTTTCTGTCCGCCATGTGACGCAAATACGCGACGATCATGCCCAGTTCTTCATCGCTCAGGTCCGCTTTGGCGAACCCGGGCATGCGCTGATCGGGCCAAACCCGAACCGATTGCGGATCGCGGATCAGCGCACGCAATCCCGCATCGCTGAGGTACTGAGTTGGGTTCATCGGCAGGTTCAGGTCGGGACCGGCTGATGCTGAGCCAGCATGGTTGAGGGTATGGCAGGTGAAGCACTTATTCACGAAGAGGATCTGTCCGCCCCGCGCCGGGTCGAGCGCAGGGAGCATCGGATCGACCGCGAGAGCGGGCCAGCGCTTCGTCGGCGCGTCACGCGCCGTCAGACTCTCGACCTGGTA
>JASHUO010000373.1 GCA_030039975.1 Alphaproteobacteria bacterium | reverse complement strand
GTGTTGCCGGCCGAGCCGCCCGACATTTCCAGCGCCGGCCCCATCGCCGCGTAGAGCTCTTCGGCGCGCGCCGCGTCGATGAGCTGCATCGAGCCCTTACGCAGTCCCTGCCGCTCGAGAAAGCGGTCGTCGGCCTGGGCGATGACATCGACGATCGCATTGCCGATACCGACGACATCGAGAGCAGCAGCCATGAGCCTCGTCCGCGCTGAGACAACCGCGCCCGAGTATAAAGCGGCGCCCCGCCGCAGCAAGCCTGGGACGGCGCGGCGATGGCGCGCTAGACTGCGCGCCGTGACAGTGCGAACCGTTGCCGCGGCCTCGACCCGATGCTGACGGCTTTCAGCCTGGCGGTCGAGGATACGTTCGCGCCGGAGCAGCGCCGCGCCATCGGCATCAGCCTCGCGCTGGCTTTGGCGGCGATTGCCGTGCTCTGGCTCGGCTTCGGCTGGGTGCTCGACCACGCCCGAGTCGCCGGGATTGGCTGGCTCGACGACCTCATCGCGGTCGCCGGGAGCGTCGCGGCGCTGCTCCTCGCCTGGATGCTGTTCCCGGCGGTGACCATGCTGGTCCTGGGATTCTTCCTCGACGGCATCGTCGCCGCGGTGGAAAACCGCCGATATCCAGGGGTTGGGCCGATTCGGACGCTCGGCGTCGCCACCGGGCTTTCGAGCGCATTGCGTTTTTCGCTGCTCGCGCTGGCGCTCAACCTGCTCGCCCTGCCGCTGCACCTCATCCCGGGATTAGATCTCTTTATCTACTATGGATTGAACGGTTATCTTGTCGGGC
The DNA here is from genome assembly GCA_030039975.1 of Alphaproteobacteria bacterium. GTDB lineage: Bacteria > Pseudomonadota > Alphaproteobacteria > ATCC43930 > CGMCC-115725 > DAHUYF01. Next base: position 5,930 of record JASHUO010000373.1, on the reverse strand, counting down.
GCGGGTATTTTGAGCTGGTCGCGCTTCGTCGGGTCGATTTGGGTACGGCGCGGGCGATGTGGCGGCGGCATCGCGGTCGGCTGGTGCTGGCCGGGATCGTCATCGTCTTTCTGCTGTCGTTGCCTCTCATCAACCTGGTGGCGCCGGTGACGGCGGCGGCGTTCATGCTGCATGTCTTCGAGCGTCTAAGACGGGACGAGGCAGCCGAAACATTCGCGGGCTCGTGGCGGTCGAGGTTAACAGAAGATTAATCACTCGGCGCGAGGCTCATTCTGTCCAACAATCCCTTTCAGGTGTCACCGCCCATGTTTGGCCGCAAAAAGCACAGTGACGACGACAAGCTCCTGCCCGAGATCGGGGAGGAGCTGGGTATTCCGGCGAAGCCCGGCGCGCGACCCTCGGGCGCAGCGCCGACTCCGGCGCCGGCGCGCCCGCCCATGCCGGCGGCCGCCCGGCCGCTCGCCCCCGAATCGCCCAAGCCGATCGAGACCCCGAAGCCCGCCATCGCCAGCGAGACGCCGCGGACGCCGACGGTGCCGACGCCGGTGAAGCGCGACAGCGAGACGCGCAAGCTGATCGTCGGCCGCGAGATCTCGCTCTCCGGCGAGATCACCGCTTGCGATCGGCTCGTGGTCGAAGGCAGCGTCGAGGCGAACCTCGCCAATTGCCGCGATATCGACATCGCCGAGAGCGGCCTGTTCAAGGGCTCGGCCTCGATCGACGACGCCGAGATCCGCGGCCGCTTCGAAGGCACCCTCAATGTGCGCCGGCGTCTGCTGATCCGCGCCACCGGCCGGGTCATCGGCACCGTGCGCTATGGTCAGATCGAGATCGAGTGCGGCGGGCAGATCTCGGGCGATGTCCAAGCGCAGCCGATGGCCGATGCCGGCGACCTGCCGACGCCGTTGACGCGGCCGACGATTCTCAGCTTGGCGGACGAGGCGAAGGCGAGCTAACGCGTCGGGGCGCTCTGCGCCCCGGGAGCAGACGACGATGGTCGGGTCGCGGTTTGCGGCCAGGACAGCAAACGGCAAGGCGGCTGCCCCGCGGGGCGGCCGTCTCTGCCGTTTTATTTTGCCCGGCGTGCTGATCGCGATTCTCGGCGCCTGCAGCGCCGCCCCGCGGCCCGAGGCGCCGGCTGCGGCGGCCGCGGCGGGACCGATCGCGCTGCCGAGCCTTACCGGACTCAGCGCCGAGCAGGTGATGGCGCTGTTGGGGGCGCCCGATTTCCGCCGCGCCGAGCCGCCGGCCGAGCTCTGGCAATATCGCGGCGCCGATTGCGTGCTCGACATTTTCCTTTATGACGGGGCCAACGGCTTCCATGTCGTCCGCAGCGAGACGCGCGAACGCAAGCTCGTCGAGGCTGCGACCGGCGAATGCGCCGGCGGCGGCGACGCCTTCACCCACCAGAGCCTCCAGACGCCGCTCTGAGCTGCGGCCTCTACGCGTGGGTCGCCGCTTTCATCGCGCCGGCGAGAACCCCGTAACAGGCGGTCCAGGCATCCTTCACGGCCGGGGTGAAATCGGCGCCGAGCCCTTTCTCGAGCGTCCAGAGCAGAGCGGTCGCGACCGTGTCGTAGTCGCTGTCGCGCACGCCATAGCCGATATGGCGCCTGCCGAGCTCGCGCAGCACCGGCACCAGCGCCTCGACCTTGTCGAGCTGCGCCACCGCGGTCGCGATCATGCTCATGAGCTTTCTGCCCTGCTCCTTCAGGTCATGCGTGAACAGCGCGCGGAGCTTGGGATCGAGGGTGAAGAGGCGCTGATAGAACAGCGCCGCCGCGTCATCGGCGATCGGCGCGAGCTTGGCGAAGCTGTCGCGCACCAGCTGTTTCTGTTCGGGCGTCATGGCTAGACCCGCGCGCCCGACACGGCCCCCCACGAGGCGCGCCAGCGCTTGCGCACCAGGGTGAGGCCGGCGAGGCAGAAGAGCGCCAGCAGGCTGAACAGGATGAAGCCGCCGGTGAAGTCGCCGCTATAGACCTTCGCCAGGCCGAGCACCCGCGCCAGCAGGAAGCCGCCGATGCCACCGGCGCAGCCGACGAGACCGGTCATGATGCCGATCTCGCGACGAAAGCGTTGCGGCACGAGCTGGAAGACCGCGCCGTTGCCCATGCCGAGCGCCAGCACGCCGGCCGAGAACAGCAGCATCGCAAACCAGGCGATGCCGGGCATGGTCGCGATGCCCCAGCCGGATGGCGCCGCCGCGGCCGGACCGCTCGGCAGGAAGGCGACGGCGAGGTAGGCAAGGCTCACCACGGCGAAGAGCGCGAGCAGGGTGCGGATGCCGCCGAGCCGGTCGGCGATGTGGCCGCCCAGCGGACGGAAGGCCGAACCGAACAGCACGATCACCGCGACGATGAGACCGGCGGCGACACCCGAGACGTGGAACTGCAGCGTGAAATAGAGCGGCAGCGCGTTGGCCAAGCCGACGAAGCCGCCGAAGGTGATGAAGTAGAAGAACATGAAACGCCAGCTATCGGCATCGGCGAGCAAGGCGCGATAGCTGCGCCAGCTTGCGCGCTGGCGCATCTCCGGCGCGTCTTTGGCAGCGAGGAGATAGAAGATCAGCGTCGGCACCAGGAACACCAGCAAGCAGCCGAACGCGTTCTGCCAGCCGAAATGCTCGGCGAGCCAGGGCGCGGTCAGCGTCTCCAGCACCACGCCCATATTGCCGGCGCCGGCGATGCCCATGACCAGGCCCTGATAGCGCGGCGGATACCAGCGCCCGGCTTGCGGCAGCGCCACGGCGAAGGACGCGCCGGCAACGCCGAGCGCGAGCGCCAGCAGCTCGAGCTCGACCTTGCTGTGGAGCCCCGCGAGCCAGGCATAAGCGATGGCGATGATGACGACGAGCTGCGCGCCGGCACCGGTCGCTTTGGCGCCGATATGGTCGGCCAGCGCGCCCAGCGGAACGCGCAGCACGGCGCCGGCGAGGATCGGGATGGCGACGATGGCGAAGCGGTCGTCGACCGAGAGACCGAGGCTCTTGCCGATGTAGAGAATGAGCGGACCGAGCGCGACCCAGACCATGAAGCTGAAGTCGAAATAAAGGAAAGCGGCGAGCAGCGTCGGCCAGTGGCCGGCTTTTTTGAAATCGCTGAAGCGTGAGGACATGAGGCTCTCATTCGGCAAGCGCGGCCGGAATGTCCGCAGCGCCACCGTCGCAAGAGACATGCCATCGCCCGCGACGCCGCTTGCCGCCGACAGGGCCGCGGCAAACCGCGGATTTGCGCGCTCTGCCGAGAAATTAAGCAGGCGCAAATTTTGCACACCGAAGCGGCAGAATTGGCTTTTTTGCGCAGAGTCGCGTGCCTTTCCCGCCGGCGCGCCTGCCCCGGACGAAGCAATTCAACGGCGCTGGCGATGGGCCGGGACTGGCATGCGGCTTGCGAGACGCGGAGGCGTGACGGCAGGAGTGTCGCGATGCGTCGGAAGCTGGTGGTGGTCGGCAACGGCATGGCCGGAATGCGCACCGTCGAGGAAGTGTTGCGGATCGCGCCCGACCTCTACGACATCACCATCTTCGGCGCCGAGCCTTATGGCAATTACAACCGCATCCTGCTGTCGCCGCTGCTCGCCGGCGAGCTGCGCATCGACGACATCCTGCTGCATGACGACGAGTGGTACCGCGCGAAGGGGATCACCTTCTACAAGGGTAGGCCGGTCACCGCCATCGATCGGCTGCGCCGCGAAGTCGTCGCCGCCGACGGCACGGTCGCGCGCTACGACCGGCTGTTGCTGGCGACGGGCTCGCTGCCGCAGATGCTGCCGATCCCGGGCGCCGATCTGCCCGGGGTGATCGGCTTTCGCGACGTCGGCGATGTCAACCGCATGCTGGCGGCGTCGCGGCACCATGAATACGCGGTGGTGATCGGCGGCGGATTGCTCGGCCTCGAGGCGGCGAACGGCCTGCGCAAGCGCGGCATGAAGGTGACGCTGGTGCACCTCATGCCGACGCTGATGGAGCAGCAGCTCGATGGCGATGCCGGACGCCTGCTGCGCGGCTCGCTCGAGCTGCGCGGCCTCGATTTCATCATGCCGGCGGAAACGGTGGAGATCCTCGGCAATGATCGCGTGAGCGATGTGCGGCTCAAGGATGGCCGCGAGATTCCTGCCGATCTCGTCGTGATGACCGTCGGCATCCGGCCCAACGTGGCGCTGGCGCGCGCCGCCGGTCTCCATTGCCGCCGCGGCATCGTCGTCGACAGCACCATGCTCACCTACGACCCCGCCATCTATGCCGTGGGCGAATGCGCCGAGAGCCATGGCCGCACCTATGGGCTGGTCGCGCCGCTCTACGAGCAGGCCAAGGTCTGCGCCAACCATCTCGTCGGCTGGGGCTGCGCGCGCTATCCCGGCTCGCTCGCCGCGGCGAAGCTCAAGGTGACGGGCATCGAGCTGTTCTCCGCCGGCAATGTCTCCGGCGGCGCCGGCGCCGAGAGCATCGTGCTGCACGACCGCTCGAGCGGCGTCTACAAGAAGCTGTTCCTGCGCAACAACCGCATCGACGGCGCGGTGCTTTACGGCGATACCGCCGATGGTCCGTGGTATGTGCGGCTGATGCGCGAGCGCACCGACATCTCGAGCTTCCGCCACGCCATCATGTTCGGCGAAGCGCAGATCGAGGAGCGCGGCAGCCGCGCCGCGGCCTGATGCAGCGTCAGATCGCGACGACCTGCCCCTATTGCGGCGTCGGCTGCGGCATCCGTGTCGAGCGCTCTTTCGACGGCGCGGTCCAGGTCGCCGGCGATCCCGCGCATCCCGCCAATCGCGGCCGGCTCTGCTCCAAGGGGACGGCGCTCGCCGAAACACTCGGCCTTGCCGGCCGGCTGCTGCATCCGCTGTGGCAGGGCGAGCGCGTCACTTGGGACCGGGCGCTCGATCTCGCCGCCGACGGAATCGCGCGCACCATCGCCGAGCATGGGCCCGATGCCGTCGGCTTCTATGTCTCGGGCCAGCTGCTCACCGAGGACTATTACGTCGCCAACAAGCTGTGCAAAGGCTTTCTCGGCACCGGCAACATCGACACCAATTCGCGGCTCTGCATGGCCTCGAGCGTCGCCGGCCATCGCCGCGCCTTCGGCGCCGACACCGTGCCGGCAAGCTATGACGATCTCGACGAAGCCGAGCTCGTCGTGCTGGTCGGCTCCAACGCCGCCTGGTGCCATCCGGTTCTGTTCGACCGCATCCTGCGCGCCCGCACGGCGCGGCCCGACCGCCGGCTGGTCGTCATCGATCCGCGGCGGACCAGGAGCAGCGATGCCGCCGATCTGCATCTGGCGCTGCGTTCGGGCAGCGATGCCGTGCTCTTCGCCGCGCTTCTCGCCCATCTCGCCGAGGCCGGCTGCAGCGATGAGGCATTCATCGCGCAGCACACCAGCGGCGCGGCCGAGGCGCTGGCGGCGGCGCGCGCCGCAGCGCCATCTTTGGCGAGCGCTGCCGAGCGCTGCGGCCTCGCGACCGAGGATGTGCACCGCTTCTTCGACTGGTTCGCGCGCAGCGAGCGCGTGGTGACGCTCTATTCGCAAGGCGTCAACCAATCGACCAGCGGCACCGACAAGGTCAACGCCATCATCAACTGCCATCTTCTCACCGGCCGCATCGGCAAGCCCGGCGCCGGGCCGCTCTCGCTCACCGGCCAGCCCAATGCGATGGGCGGGCGCGAAGTGGGCGGCCTCGCCAATCAGCTCGCCGCGCATCTCGAGATCGACAACCCCGGGCATCGCGACCTGGCGCGGCGCTTCTGGCGCGCGCCGGCGGTCGCCGAGCGCGCCGGCCTCAAAGCGGTCGAGATGTTCGACGCGGTCGCCGAAGGCCGCATCCGCGCCCTCTGGATCATGTCCACCAATCCGGTGGTGAGCATGCCCGAGGCCGACCGGGTGCGCGCCGCGCTGGAGCGCTGTCCGCTGGTCATCGTCTCCGACTGC
>JASHUO010000372.1 GCA_030039975.1 Alphaproteobacteria bacterium | reverse complement strand
GCCTCGACCCGGCCGTAAGGGTAGCGACGACTCGCAGATCGCGCTGAGCGGGGCGGCACGGGATGGTTTCCTTCCACACCGCGTGAGGGAATCAACCGCTCGTTAATTGGTGACCCACAGAATCCAGGTTGCACCAAGCACATTCCGCCCCGCCCCGTGTCTACCCAAGCTGCCGGGGTGGGGCTTTCGCTTGCCTCGCAAGAACGCGCGAGCCTATGCCGCGGCCAAGGCTGCCGGTGACAGGGGTAGGATGGCCCAAGCAGTCGGCGCTGGATTGGCCGGCCGGAGCAGCACATGAACCACGAGCCCAAGCAGCCCCTGGTGATCTCGTTGAGGCCACAGTCGGGTAATTGCAGTCAACAGTCGGGCGGCCGAGTTCGGGTCGGCCATTCTTTCGTCACGTGGCGCGTACCCAACGGCCCATTCCGGCGCGCTTGGATCGAGCGCACACACGGCCAGGCTGGCGCTCGTTTCCTCGTCTCGGAGCAAACCGACACCATTGACGGCAACCCCATCGGCGAGCCGATCAGCGCACCGGTCTACCACGACATGGCGGATATGGAGACATTGCTCGCGTATGTGTGGGCCACGCTCGAGCCTGGGCGGTGACGGTCCCCCGCGAGCTATCGCCGCTCTGAGGACAAGCTCTCCGCCGGCGCGTCCTCGTCGCCCCGGGCAAGCACGGCGAACACGGTCATGGTGACCCAGGCGAAAAGCAGAACGCCGAGGCCCACGACCAGCCACCCCGAAACGCGATCGTCGAAAATGGCAAGCGCGATCCCAAAGAACCACCGGCAAATCGCGTAGACCCCGACGAGCGCGAGCAGCATTAGACCCGCAAGCGATCTTTTCGGCATCGCAACCTCCCCCTCCCATGATTTTCTATCACAGAGCAGAGGGCGACAAAACTGGATCAAAGCCGTTCAGTCGCCGAGGGACCGCTGGCCGGTGCCCGGGCGCGTGCGGCTGAAGAACTGATGGGCGTGTCGCGCTATCGCGCTGACACTGAAGCCGTAAGCTCTATGCTGAGCTTGTTCGCCTCCTTAAGCACTGCCGGCAGATCCTTGCGGAATTGCTCTGTGAGCGCTTCGGTGCGCGCCCTGAACTGTCGATCGCTGCCGCAGCGCGGACAAAGACCGCGCACGGCGAGGCGGTAAATGAGTTCCCGGCGGAGCGGCATGCCACGGACGAAGCGCTCGGCTTCGCGGGGGTCGAGCTCAAAAGTGGGCATGAAGGTGGGCATCGCCGGATTTACCAAGGCAGCTGAGAACGATCGAGTGCGACATGGTCGAGCCCCGCTCCGGTGGGGCCAAAGCGGGGCTCTGTCCTCGCCATCCCGTCCCCTAGGTTGGGGATGGCGCGCATTGAAAACGGCGAGCTCGCGGTCCGGTTCCGCCCGCAATGCTCGCGCCGCGTGAGATGCCCTTGGTTCGTTCCCATCGAGGGCACAGCGTGCGGTCGCATGCCGTGCGCGAACGTCGGTGGAACCAGGCAGGCAAAGGTCCACCAGCAAGGCCATCTCTCACAGTCGGTCAGTCTCGCTCCCGCGGTCTCGGGTGATCTGAAACGGCCTTCCAGCAGCCAAAGCCGATCAGCCAAACAACGAGACCGAACGCAGCTCGGGCACGATCCAACTCTAAACGCCGTATCTCCTAGGGATTCGAAGTCGCCGCTAAGGGCCGCTTAAGCGATTCGCGCGATACTCAAACATGGCAAATGTTCAAGCCGCTTTGAGCCTCAGGCTCGAGATCAACAAAGCACTCCACGAGTGGCAGCGCGAGAGCGGGACCGCCGGCGGCTTCTGGACCGAAGGACCGCCAATTGATACCGACGGTCACCCAGACCTCGGCATCGATGCAGTGCGCTTCATGTCCCTTGACCCGCGCTTTGTCGATTTCCTACGCAAACGGGGCATTCCATTCATTGAGAACTAGTGACGATCGCCCTAGGGTGTGTCCGCCTCCGATCTCGACATTCATCGCGCCGCTCATCTCTTGATCGCACAATGGGGCGACCTGGCCACGGCGAAGGCCCGAGAAATGGTCGAGACCATGCGCGAGCGAGGCGACACTGAGGGCGCCGACACTTGGCTGAGGATCATCGTCGCCATCGGAACGCTAGGAACGCCGCCGAGAGATAGCCGGCATTGAGCAGTGAGCAGGCGCAGAGAGGTTAGCGTACTCTGCCCCTTCGCCGCTTATTCCCTGGCGGTTTATCCGGTAGAACGGCTAGTAGAAAGACGCTTGGCAAAAGCAAGACAACCGCATAGACGGCAGATACCGGGTCATCAAAGCTGGCGTAGGTGAAGAAGGCGCCACCAGTACCCAGCATCACCGCTGTGAATAGCCCGCAAATCCGGATGAACGTCCCTAGTCCTGAGTTCCCATCCATGACACTCCTCCCGGGAATGTCATACGTGCAATCTATGGGCCAACCGCCTCGCGCCTCCCTTAGTTCCGTTGCAAGCAGGGAAAGCCAGCAGCGGTTGAGGGCAGGGATGGCAGCCCCGCGATCCCGTTTGCTCCGATTGGTGCGCACTTAACCGTCCTCCCCCTCACCAGAGAGGCACCCATGCGCACGGTGGCAATCTTTCTCCTGAT
>JASHUO010000371.1 GCA_030039975.1 Alphaproteobacteria bacterium | reverse complement strand
GTGACCGCGATCGCGCTGCGCCGCTCCGCGCGGCCGCCGGCGCAGTCGCTGAGCCTCGTTTTCGTCTTCTCGCTCTGTGGCGGCGTCCTGCTCGCCTTCATTCTTTTGCCTCTCTTGCGGCTCGCCGCAAGCCAAAGCGCCAGCTCTCTCGCCCGCATTGCCGCCCTCGCAGATGTGCGCCAGGCGATCGCGCTCAGCCTCGAGGCGGCACTCATCACCGCGCTGCTTGCCGCGCTTCTGGGCGTACCTCTGGCCTATCTCCTCGCCCGCTCCCGCTTTCGCGGGCGCGCCGTCGTCGCGGCCATCATCGACCTGCCGCTCGCCGTGCCGCATACCGTTGCGGGCATCGCCCTGCTCTTCGTGCTCGGGCGCCAAGGCATCATCGGCGCGCCGCTTGCGGCGCTGTTCGGGCTGCGCTTCTGGGGCACACTCGCCGGCATCGTCGCCGCCATGCTCTTCGTTTCCATCCCGTACACCGTCAATGCCGCGCGCATCGGCTTCGAGGCCGTCGATCCGCGGCTCGAGATGACGGCGCGAAGCCTCGGGCTTGGACCCTGGCAGGTGCTGCGCTGGATCAGCTTGCCGCTGGCCTGGCGCAGCGTCATGACCGGCCTCACCCTTACCTATGCCCGCGCCGTCAGCGAGTTCGGCGCGGTGGTCATCCTCGTCTATCACCCGATGACGGCACCGGTGAAGATCTACGAGCTCTTCCTGCGCTTCGGCGTCGACGAGGCCGCCGGCATGTCGGTGCTGCTGCTGCTGATCACGCTCGGCCTCTTCATCCTGCTGCGCGCCCTCGCTTTCGGCGGTGCCGCGCCGCGCGGCCAAGGCCGGTGAGCACGTCAGGCCTCGCGCTCGAAGGCGTGGCGCTCCGCCTCGGCGCGTTTCGCCTGGCATCGATCGATCTCGCCGTCGAGCCCGGCGAGGTCCTGGTGCTTCTCGGGCCGAACGGCGCCGGCAAATCCGTCACCTTGGAAGCGATTGCCGGCTTTCACGGTCTCGATGCCGGCCGCATTCTGCTGGGCGCGCGCGACATCACCGATATACCGCCGGAACGCCGTCGCATCAGCCTGCTGTTCCAGAATTTTGGGCTCTTCCCGCATCTCTCCGCCGCCGGCAATGTCGCCCTCGCGCTCCGTGCCGCGGGCTTGGCGCCGGCGCCGACGCGCATCGCCGAGCTGCTCGCGCGCTTTGGCGGAGCCCCGCTCGCGGACCGCCTGCCGGAGCTGCTCAGCCCGGGCGAGAAGCAGCGCGTGGCGCTCGCCCGCGCCTTGGCCGGCAAGCCTGAGCTCTTTCTCTTCGATGAGCCTTTCTCCGCTCTCGACGCGCCCACGCGCGCGTCGCTGCGCGACAGCCTCAAGGAGTTTCTCCGCCAGGCCGGCGCGCCATCGGTTTTCGTCACCCATGACCCGGTCGAAGCGCTGGCACTCGCCGATCGCCTCGCCTTGCTGAGAGACGGCGCGGTCATCCAAAGCGGCACGGCCGCCGACGTCTATCGCGCGCCCGCCGACCGCTTGGCGGCGCGTCTTCTCGGCGTCGAGAACATCCTCCCGGTGCAGCTTGTCGACCGCGCCGGCCCGGGCTGGCGCATCGCGGTAGGCGAGGCCGTGCTCGAGCTCGCCGGCGGCAATGCGCCGCACACACCATCGCCTGAGCTCTTTCTCTGCCTGCGTGCCGAGGATGTGGTCCTCGCGGCGGCGTCCGGCGAGCGGCAGAGCGCGTTCCCGTCGAACCACCTTGCGGCGCGGGTCACCGCCATACGCCACGCCGGCGCCTTATTGAAGATATCGCTCGATTGCGGCTTTCCCCTGATCGCCGCGCTGACCGCGCGCGAGGCGCGCGCGCTCGACCTCGCCTCGGGCGTCCGCGTCATTGCCGGGATCGACCCGATGGCGATCCGTCTCGTCGGCTAGCGCAGGCGACGACGGCAGCACAGGGCGCCGTCTAGTCGGCGGCCTCGGCGTTTTGATCGAGCGGCGGGTCAAGCGCCCGCGCACGTTCCAGGCAACGCTCCGCCAGGACCGACAGCTCTTGGGCCACGACCGGCTCGCGCGTGATTGCCATCAGTCGCATCAATTCCGCGGCAATGCGCCGGAGATCGGCTGGCGACTCGCTGCCAGCTGCCATCGCCCCGCTGTTCATGACCAGAGAGATCGCGCGGCGCGCCGAAACGAAATGATCTCAGCGCTGACCCGCGTCGGGCTCTCCGCGCGATGCGATATCTCGCCGAGAGGCAGCCGAGCCACGCCGTCCGCATCCTCGGCCTCGGGCGCGAGCAATTCGCGCGTTGCGCGCTCGTTCCGCGTCATGCGCTCCAAAGCCTCGTCGAGCGCGGCCTGAAGGAAAGCTTGAATGCTTTGACCAAGCCGCGCGGCCGTCGCGCGTATATCGTCCCGCTTCTCAGGATAAACCCAGAGTGCAAGCTTGTGCCGCGGACTCTTCGCGGTCTCGCGCGCGGGGGTTTTGCTGATCATCGCGAGGGCCATCGCGGCGGCATCCGGAACCGCGGCGCATTCCGCCAGAAAGCTTTCAACGGCGCCCGCCAGGATCGCCTGATAGGTCAGTTTCCGAGCCGCAGCGGCTTGTTTCAATTTCGAACGACGCGCCGCGTCGAGGCGTAACCATACTCTGACGC
>JASHUO010000370.1 GCA_030039975.1 Alphaproteobacteria bacterium | reverse complement strand
CATGTCTCCACCAATGGCGTCCTCGGCGGCGGCCGAGCTCCAGAGCGCAAGACCGAGCGAGACGCCAAGTGCGACGCCGCGGCAGACACGGTTCACGACACCCTTTCCGGCTGGGACATCATTTCGCGACGTCAGCCTCGGCGGTCGATTCAGCGCTCATGAGCCGGGCGAGAAAAGCGGCGGTCTTCTTGGGCGGCATGGGCGGGAGCAGCCGCGCCCGCACCCGGCCTTCGGGGTCGATCACCTGGACCGCGGCGCTGTGCGCGACACTATACCAGCCGCTCGCATCGGGTTTGCCGATCCGGTAGACGGCGCCCACGGAGGTCACCAGCTTCCCGATCTGCGCCGGCGCGCCGGTGATGCCGATGAAATGCGGATTGAACTGCTCGATCCATTGCTTCAGCACGGGCTTGTCGCGAGCGGGATCGACGGCGACGAAGACCACCATCGGCGCCACCGCAGGGTTTTCCTGCTTCGCCGCCGTCTCGAGCACCGCATTGAGATTGGCGAGCGTGAACGGGCAGACATCGGGGCAGCTCGTGTAACCCACGGCGAGCAGCGACCAATGGCCCTTGAGCCGCTGCAAGGTGAAAGGCGCGCCGTTCTGGTCGGCAAGCGCAAAATCGGGCAAGGCCGACGGGCGATCGAGCAGCGTCGCGTTCAGGCGATCGCCGGCGCCGGCTTCAGTCACGCTGGCGGTCACCAGCAGCGCCGCGACGAGCAGGGAGCGCAACATGGCTGTCTCCTCAACGGTTCTGTTGCTCGAACGCCCGCAGGCTCTCGACGCTGATGATGTCGAGGCAGCGGCGCTTCAGCCGGACAAAAGCTTCCTCGGTGGCGATCTCGGGCAAGCGCGGCCGTTCGAGGGGCACGGTCAGATCGGCGATGACGCGGCCCGGACTGGCACTCATCACCAGAACGCGGTCGGCAAGAAACAGCGCTTCGTCGACGTCGTGGGTGACGAACAGAACCGTAATGCCGAATTCGTCCCAGATGCGGAGCAGGTTCTGCTGCATCATCGCCCGCGTCTGGGAATCGAGCGCGCCGAACGGCTCGTCCATCAGTAGCACGGCGGGGTAATTCGCCAGGGCGCGGGCGATGCCGACGCGCTGTTGCATCCCGCCGGAAAGCTCGCCCGGATATTTCTTGGCAAAACGGGAGAGGCCGACCATTTCGAGAAAGGTGCGCGCGGTCGACGTCGCTTCGGCATCGCCCTTGCCGGCCAGCCGCGGACCGAAGGCGACGTTGTCGAAGACCGTCTTCCACGGGAACAGGGAGTATTGCTGGAAGACCATGCCGCGATCGGGACCCGGCTTGGTGACGGGCACGCCGTCGATGGATACCTGGCCCTGCGACGGCCGCACATAGCCGGCGACGCAATTGAGCAAAGTCGACTTGCCGCAACCCGACGGACCGAGCAGGCAGACGAATTCGCCGGGTGCAATCTCGAGCGAGGTCTGCGTCACCGCCATGTGCATGTGCGCGCCGCGGCCGTAGGTCACGGCGACCCGCTCGATGAGAATGCGACCCTTGTCCGCGCCTCGTCCGGTTTTGGCGGCAGCCCTCTCTTCCAATTTTACGACCCGTCCGATCATGGCCCTCGCCTCAAAGATCCTGCACGGCCAGGCCCCGCGCCGATCGCGCGGGCCGGCGCGGCGCGCGCGGCAAGCAGCCGCGCGCGAGCAGGTAGTTCGTCGCCAGGAGGATGGCGAATCCGACCACCGACAAATCGGTTCCGTAGGGCAACAGCGCGTAGGCGGTGGTGGTCTCGAGACCGAGAAGAGAGAGTCCGACGACCCAGGTCGCCGTCGAGCAGCAGGACACCCAGAACAAGGTGACGTTGGTCATGGCGACGAGCAGAGAGCCCAGTCCTGCGGCGGCCGCACCGGCACCTTGCATGCGGGCAGGACAATGGGCCCGCAGGCGCCGCAACAACAGTACGCTCAACCCGCTGAGCGCGCCCAGCAACGTGACGACGACGACCTTCGGCGGGATGATCGCCAGGCTCCACTCGGCAATGCCGTGCCCGTAGCTGTAATTCTTGTATCCGGTTTCGAAGATCCATTCGTTGCCGATGATCGGCAGCATGTCGCGTACCGAGGGCGTCGACCGGATGATGTTGAGGACGTCGGCCGGCCAGTTATAGAAGACGACGTAATTTGGCAGGCTGCCGATGCGCCAGACGACGATGGCCAACAGCGTCATGTAGTAGACGACGACGAAGCCGAACGTCATTGCGAGCCAGGCGCCACGATTTTCGCGGATCGTCTCCCGCATCACGGCAAGCGCGCCGCTCATCGCGTCCTCCGTTGCCAGGCCAGAAACGGCCGCATGAGCAGCTGCACGGCATAGGTCGAGAGCGTGCCGAACACGCCGATCAGCAGCATGCCGACGATGATGTCCGGATACTGGATGAGGGAATAGGCGTTCCAGGTGAAGTAGCCGATGCCGTACTGGCCGCTGATGATCTCGCCGGCGAGCAGCGAGAACCACGCCACGCCCATGCCGACCGAAAGCCCGGCGGCAATGCTCGGCAATGCCGCCGGAAGCACCACATGCCAGAAGATCTGGACGCGACTGGCGCCGAGCGACTCCGCGGCGCGGACGAGAACTTCCGGAGTCTGCTCGACGCCGTGGATGGTATTCAAGACGATCGGAAAGAGCGCGCCGAGGAAGACGATGTAGATGATCGACGATTCCTCCGTCGGCCACATCAAGATCGCCAGCGGAATCCACGCGACCGCTGGGATCGGACGCAGCAGCTCGATATAGGGCATGACCAGATCGCGGATGGTCTGCAGCCGTCCCATCACCAGGCCGAGGAAAATGCCGACCACCGCGGCGAGCGAGTAACCGAGGGCGATACGCCTCATGCTGATGAGAATGTGAATGTAGAACTTGGCTTCGTGAGCGTGGCGCCACAGGGCTTCGGCAACCGCCAGCGGCGTCGGTACGTTGTCAAACCGGAAATAAAAGTCGAGGTGGATCTTGGCCGCCCAGTACCAGAGGGCAAGGCCGGCCAGGAGTGCCGCAGCCCGCAGCGACCAGCTGCGTGCCAGCGCCATCGCCGCGTCACGCGCCGACGTGTCGACGGCAAGGGACACGTCATCATCGTCGCCATGTGCCGGTCGATCCGGCCCGGCCCCTTCGCCGGCAGCCGCCGCGTCGCTCCAAGATGATTGCGGTGCGGCCACCAACTCCCTACCGGCCTCGAGATTCATTCCCAGGCGCTCCTGCCGCGTCGTTCAACAGCCCGCCCAACCCACGGGCGCGCGTCAAGCACCTGCCGTCGACACGGCCTGGTCAAAGCTCAAGACCTGGCCTTTCACGCTCTTGGCATAGCTGTCGGCATCGTCCTTGAGCAGAAAGACCGTGTAGCTGCCGTCCGGCGACTTCACGTAGAAGCCGGACTTGCCAAACATCTTGAGGCCGCTGTTGTTGTCGTAGACGTAGGTCGCATTGATCTTGGCGCCAGTCGCTTTGATATCCGCGACCGCCTTGAGGAATTGCTTCAAGGTCGGATAGGTCTTGATGCCGTCCTTCGCCTCCCAGACTTCGTCCGGCAGGCCGCGATTGGCGACCGCAGGATCGACGATCTTGGCGAGATCCTGGTCGTAGTTCACGCCCATTTCCGCATAGGCCTTGCGAATGAAGCTGTCATCGACCCACGACTTGAAGTCGAGCGGCGGCGATAGATCGGCCTTGGCCAGCACGTCGTGGTCGAACTGGAGCGTCTTGATCCATTGCGGCTTGAGCGTCGGGTCAAGCGTCAGCAGGCCGCCTTTGGAGAAATAGAGATAGAGGACTTCCTTCTCGACGCCAGTCCAGCCTTCCATCATCTGCGACGCTTTCATCGGATCGGCATCGACCCACTGGCCGGCCTGGTAAATCGCCTTGATGAAGCTGACGACAACTTCGGGATACTTGTCGGCAAAATCCTTGCGCACGACAAGACCGTGCAGATAAGGCACGCCGGTCTGGCTGCCGTCATAGATCTTGCGGCCGGTGCCGCGAAATTCCATCAGCTCCGACCACGGGCAGAAATCGGCATGAGCGTCGATCTTGTCGGCCTGGATGTTCGCTGCGCCAACCGCCGGCGATTGGTTCAGGAGATCGAGCGACGCCAGCGTCATGTGATTATCGTCGAGCGCCTTGATCAGCATGCCCCATGAGGCGCTGCCGACCGGCGTCGATACGGATTTGCCGGTCAATTGCTTGATGTCGTAGATCTTGGAGGCCACCGGCACGTCGATGCCATTGCCGGAGCCCTTCAAATTGTAGCCCGTGCCAGAGACGTAAAGCGTCCGCAAGCTATCGGTCGCCTGGAACTTCGCGCCGTTCACAATCAACGGATAGTCGCCCATCACGCCGAAATTGAGCTTATTCGCCAGCATCTCGTTCGTGATCGGCCCGCCCGAGCTGTAATCCTTCCAGGTGATGTTATAGGTCGCGTTCGCATATTTGCCGGCGTGAGGCAGGTCCTTGTCGAGCAGATGGAGCTCCTTGACGATGATGCCGGCCGTATAGGTGTCGGTGCACATGCTCTGATGGCCGATCGCGATGTCGATCGTCTCGGCATAGGCGGGGGCGATCAGCAGCAGGCCGGCAGCGGCCGCGACGCTCAAGGCTTTGAGGCGCATCAGGGGACCCCTCCTGTCGAGACCAACTCGTCTTAACCTTGCCTCAGAGGGGAGCAATCGATGTGCCAGTGCGGCGAGCCCGCATGGGCTTGCAGCAAGCGGTTGAAATGATGAGCTGTTTTCCGATCTGCGAAGGCCCGGCCGCCGGTTTCCTGCCGCTTCCCGAGGCGGCGGCGACGCCGGTTGCTCAAAACTTTGGCGGCGGCAGCGCCGCTTGTTAATACAAGCCGCAATACAGGCTACGGCTCAGCCGCGCGGCACGCGCACGCGGAACTGGAACGCATCGGGCCGGCCGTACAGATACTCGAAATCGATCGGCCGGCGCCGGCTGTCGAAGGTAAGCCGCCGGATCCTGAGCAGGGCATCGCCTTCGCGCACGCTGAGATGATAGGCCGTGACCGGATCGGCGGCGGCGACCTCGAGCGAAAGATCGGCGAAGCCGAGATCGATGCCGAGCTTGCCCTCGAGCAGCGCAAAGATATCGTCATGGGCGAGATCGAGCTCGATCAAGCGGCGGCCGATATCGACGGGGAAGTAGTTGACGTCATAGGACAACGGGGCACCGCCGCCGACGCGCACGCGTTCGATGGCGACGACCCCGGCGTGGCGGTCGAGGCAGAGCGCCTTCTGCACTTCGGCGCTCGCCGGGCCTTCGGAAACGCCGAGCACCACCGAATGCGCCTCGACACCGACCGCCGCCATCAGCTCGCCGAAGCCCTGCAGCCGGCCGAGATCCTGCACCGCGCGCACGGCGCGGACGAAATACCCCTTGCCCTGGCGGCTTTCCACCAGCCCGGCCGAGCGCAAGGCGTCGAGCGCCAGGCGCACGGTGACACGGCTGACGGCGAATTCGCGCATCAACTCGCTTTCCGAGGGCAGCTGCGCACCCCGCGCAAAATCTCCGCCAAGGATGCGGTCGCGCAGCGCCTTGCAGATCAGGGCGTATTTCGGCGTTTGCGGGACACCATTCGCAGCTTTCGCTTTCGGTCGATCGGCAAAGTCGGTCATCTCCGAACCCATGCCGCTCGCCGCATCATCAGCCTCCGCGAATTCGGCCGATCGCCCAGCGAATATTCTTTCTCACATCCGGATCGGGCTCGCTCAAATGGCTTTCCAGCGCCGGCAGCGCCGCGGGATCGGCGATCTCGCCCAGCGCCGCCGCCGCCTCCTTGCGCAGATTGCTGATGGAGTGATCGAGCGCCGGCAGGATCGCCGGCACGGCCGCGCGCGCTTTGAGCCGGCCGAGGCTGCGCACGGCCTTGACCCGCACCTGCCAGAAGGCGTCGTCGAGCAATCCGATCAACGCGCCGAGCGCCCCCGCAGCGCCGGTCTTGCCGGCGGTTTCGGCGGCGATCTCGCGCACTTGCCAATCGGGGTCCGCCAGGAGCGCGATGATCGCTTCCGCAGCGTGGCTGGAAGCGGAGTATCCGAGCGCGCTCGCCACGGCGCGGCGCACCGCGGCGCTGTCGTCGCGCGCCGCCGCGATCAGCGCCGGCAGCGAAGCCTCGAGCTTGAGATAGCCGATGACGCCGACCGCCTGGACGCGCACCTCTTCATCGCCGTCGCGCAGCGCCGCGGCCGCCGGCTTCAAGGCATCGCGGCAGCGCAGCTCTTTCAGCGCGCGCAGCGCGGCGCGGCGCACGAAGGGCCGGTCATGGGCAACGAAAGGCAACACCGCTTCGGCCGAGCCGGGATCGCGCTGCTCGGCAAGGCTCTCGGCCGCCGCTTCGGCCACGGCCGTGTCAACGTCGGTGAGCGCACCGCAGAGCGCCCGCGCCGATGCCACGCCGTCGAACTCGCCGAGGGCGATCGCCGCTTGCAGCCGTACTTCCTTAGCCATGTCACCGAGCGCCGCGGCAAGATGTTCGATGGCATCGGGATCGGCGGTCTCCGCCAGCGCCATCACCGCGACGCGCCGCGCGCCAGGATCGGGCTCGGCGAGCTTTGCGGCGATCGCCGCGACATCGCCCACTTCCTCGAACGGATCGAAGGCGTTCATGCGCGGCTATCGCAGCAGATAGGGAATGTTGACGGTGACGGCGCCGGTCGGGCAATCCGCTTCGCACGGCATGCAGTACCAGCACTCGTCATATTTCATA
>JASHUO010000369.1 GCA_030039975.1 Alphaproteobacteria bacterium | reverse complement strand
CGCCTCGCCGCTTTCGCGGAAGCTGTCGACGGCCTGGCGCACCGTGGCGATCGTGCCCTGGACCACGGCAGAAATGTCCTGGCTGCGCTGGCGCAGCGATTCGCCAACGGCCTGGACGCGCACCGCCGATTGCTCGCTCGCCGCAAGCAGGTCGCGCGCCTGCTGGCGCAGCGTTTCGCTCACCTCCTCGACGCGGGCGCTGGCGTTGCGCGCGGCCGAAGCCAGATGCTCGGCATTGCCGCCGAAGGCCTCGCCGCTCTCTTTGACGCGCAGCAGCGCCTCGGTGGCGGCATTGCGCAGCAGCTGCGCCTGGCGCACCAGCGTGGTGCCGAGGATATCGGCCTGGCTCGCGCTCTGCTCGGTATGGCGGGTGAGATCGGCAGCGTAGTTGCGGAAGGTGGTTGCCAGCACTTCGGCCTGCGCCGCACCCCGGTCGGAGGCGACGAGCAGCGCCTCGGTCTCGCTGTGCAGCGCCTCGGCGCCGCGCCGCGTCGTGCCGCCGAGCTGCGCGGCCGAGGCATCGAGCCGCGCGGTAACCTGCGCCAATTGCTGCTCGACCGCGCTGCCCTGTTCCGCCAGGCGCTCGGTCGCCGCGGCAGTGCTGCGCCCGACCATCGCCTCGAACGCGCCGATCTCGACAGAGATGCGGTCGGCGGCCACGCCCGCTTCGCGCAGCAGCTTGTCGCCGACCCGGCCGAGCTCCGCGGCGGTGCGGTCGGCGGCGCGCTCGAAACCATCGATGATCGTCGCCTCGAGCTCGCCGGCACGGCCGGTGATGCGGTCGCCGCTGGCGGCAAAGGCGCGCTCCACCACGGTCTCGACCACCGCGACCTGGCCGGCGAGCCGGTCGGTCGCCGCGGCGAGGTCGCGACCGGCCGTCTTTTCGATATGGGTGGCGTGGCTGCCGATCGCCAAAGCGAGGCGCTCGATATTGGCGACCGCCGCCTCGAGCCCGCCGCGCATGCGCTCGGCGCGCTCGGCGGCGGTGGTGACGGCACCCACGACATCACTCATGCGGCTAGCCAACCCGCCTGCCGATTCGTCGAGACGCTGCGCCGCGTCGACCACCGTCTGCGCCAGCTCGTCCGCCTGACGCCGCAACGCCTGGCCGGCATGGCGGGCGCGCTCTTCTGCCTGCTCGGACGGAAAGGCGAGCGCGTCGACGCGCTCGGTCAACCGCGCCGCGGTCAGGGTCAGCGCGGCGGCGTGCCGACGGAAGCTGGTGACCACCCAGATGAAAGCGAGCGGCATGGTCACGCCGAGCACGGTGACCGCGATCTCGTTCGGCAGCATGGTCGGCAACACGTCCCAGCCGACCTGCGTATGGATGTAGATGCCGCAAGCAAGAAGCCAGACCGCGCCCAGCAGCGGCCCGGACAGAAGGGTCCCCCAGACTCTACGCAATATCGGCCCGCTCCCTACGAGTGCGGTACTGGCCGAAAGAGTCGCCTATCTCGTGAGTCGCGTCAACCGGCGGTGTGTTTTTCGGATGGCAAAATGGCCGCCAGGGCGGAGCGAATCGTCGCAGGGATCGGCGCCGGACGGCGGTTCGAGCGCTCGACGAAGACATGGACGAAGTGGCCGGTGGCGGCGGGCTCGTCCTGCCCCGCGGCGAAGAGACCGATCTCGTAGCGCACGCTGGTGCGGCCGAGCTTGCCGACGCGGAGCCCGGCATCGACCGGATCGGGATAGGCGAGCGGACGGTAAAACCGGCACATGGTCTCGACGGCAAGCCCGATCACCGTGCCGTCGTGGATGTCGAGTTTACCCGCGCGGATCAAGTACTGATTGATCACCGTGTCGAAGAAGGAATAGTAGACGACGTTGTTGACGTGGCCATAGAGGTCATTGTCCATCCACCGCGTGGTGATGGTGAGGAAATGCGGGTAATCGACCCGCCGCTCGATCGCCGGCTCCGCCATCAAAGCACCGACCGCAACGCCACGAGACTCGCCACCGGGTCCTCCAGCATCATCATGTGTCCCGCGCCGGGCAGTACGATCACCTGCGGCGCGGCAAAGCGTTGCGCGAAAGCCCGACCGCGCGAAGCGGGCGTCATCCGGTCCTCGCCGCCGAGCAGCAGCAGCACCGGACAGCGGATTTTTCCCGCCGACTCGGCCGCGTCGCGGTAGGAGTCGCAAGCGGCGAGATCGCCGGCGAGGCTCGCCCGATCGGCACGCTGCAGCAGGCGGAGAGCGGCGCCGGGCAGCCACAGCCCCGGCGCGCGGTTGCCGCCGAGCTGGCCTTGCGCGCCGAAGCTCCAGCTCGTCATCAGCTCGACCGCATCGGCAGCGCCGGCGCGCGCCGCGGCGAGGAGATCGGGATGAACGCGCATCTCCGGCACGAAGCCGAGCAGCGCCGCCGCTTCGACCCGCTCGCCGCCGCGCGCAGCGGTCTCGAGCGCAACCAGCGCCCCCATGCTGTGTCCGGCGACACGGAAGCGCGCGGCCCCGGCGGCAGCGGCGGCGGCGAGCACCCAATCGGCGAGCGCGCCGATGCTATCGAGCGCCGGCCCGTCGCTGCGACCGTGACCGGGAAGATCGAAGGCGAGCAGATTGCGGCCGTGATGCGCCAGCGCGCGGGCCTGCAGCGCGAAGACGGTGTGGTCCATGCCGGCGCCGTGCAGCAGCACGATGGTCGGCAGAGCGGGATCGGGTGCGTGGCCGCCGGTGCCGGCGAAAACGCGCTTGCCGCCGAGGCTGACGTCCATGCCCCGCCCTACTCCGCCGCCGGACGCAGCCGCGGCTTCTGCGCCGCGCGCAGCGCCTGCGCCAGATCGTCGACGATGTCCTCGGCATCCTCGAGCCCGACTGAGAGCCGCACCATGTCCTCGCCAATGCCGGCGGCGGCGAGCGCCGCGGCATCGAGCTGCTGATGCGTGGTGCTCGCGGGATGGATGACGAGCGACTTGGCGTCGCCGACATTGGCGAGATGCGAGACGAGCTTCAGGCTGTCGATGAAGCGCTTGCCCGCCTCCCGGCCACCCTTGATGCCGAAGCTCACGATCGATCCGGCACCGCGCGGCATCAGGCGCTGCGCCAGTTGATGATCGCGATGGCTCGGAAGGTCGGGATGCAGCACCCAGGCGACGGCATCGGACGCGGCGAGGAAATCGAGCACCCGGCGCGTATTCGCCATGTGCTGCGCCATGCGCAGCGGCAAGGTCTCGACCCCTTGCAACAGCTGGAAGGCATTCGCCGGGCTCATGCATGCGCCAAAATCACGCAGGCCTTCGGCGCGCGCCCGCATGATGAAGGCTTGCGGCCCGAACTCCTCGGCGAAATCGATGCCGTGATAGCCGGCGTAAGGCTCGCTCAAGCTCGGGAACTTGCCCGACCGCTCCCAGTCGAAGCTGCCGCCATCGACGAGCGCACCGCCGATCGCGACGCCATGCCCGCCGAGCCATTTGGTCGCGGAATGCATGACGATGTCGGCGCCGTGCTCGAGCGGCCGGCAGAGATAGGGCGTGGCGAAGGTAGCATCGACCAGCAGCGGCAGGCCCGACTCATGCGCGACCGCGGCGACGGCCGGCAGGTCGAGCACCTCGAGGCCGGGATTGCCGATGACCTCGGCGAAGACGAGGCGCGTTTCCGGCCGCACCGCGGCGCGAAAAGCGGCGGGATCGCGCGGATCGACGAAGCTCGTCGCAATCCCGAAGCGCGGCAGGGTCAGCTTCAGCAGGTTGATCGAGCCGCCATAGAGCGATGCCGCTGCGACGATGTGTCCGCCCGCTCCCATGAGCGTCGCAATGGCGAGATGCAGCGCCGCCTGACCGCTCGCGGTGCAGATCGCGCCGACGCCGCCCTCGAGCGCGGCGAGGCGCTCTTCGAGCACGGCGACGGTCGGATTGGCGATGCGCGAGTAGATATAACCGGGCTCTTCGAGATTGAAGAGTGCCGCCGCATGATCGCTGTCGCGGAAGACGTAGCTCGTCGTCTGATAGATCGGCACGGCGCGGGCGCCGGTGACGGGATCGGGACGCTGCCCCGCATGGAGGCTCAGTGTGGCGAATTTGGGAAATCTTGCGTCGGCCATGGCGGTCCCGCACAGGGTAAAAACCGCGGTAACCATAGCCAATGCCGGCTGGAGCCGCATCTCTTCCGCCGCGGCGGGTCAAATCGGGCAAGATCGTGGCGCGGGGCTTAAGCCGAATTAACTTGGGGAGGGCGGTGCTGCGCTGCATCATCATTGCCGCGATCCAATTCTACGAGGACGCGCACCATGACCGCCTATCGCTGCTTTGCCATCGATCTCGATGGCCACATCCACGGAACGGACATCGTCGATTGCGCCGACGACGTGGCGGCGGCGCGTGAGGCCCAACCGCTGCTGAAGCGACATCCTGCCGCGCAGCGCCTCGAAGTCTGGCATCTCGACCGGCGCATCGCCGTGCTGACGCGCGGCCGGCGCGACGCGGCCTGAGCGCTCGCCATGCGCGCGCATCCGCGTCTCGGCTTTTGGGTTGGCATTCGGCTCGCCGCGGTGGCGCTGGCGGTCTGGGCGGCCGCTATGCTCGTCTTCGTCGACGTCGATAAGCTCGCGTCACATTGGTGACGCCGGCTGCTTCGCTGAAAAGTTGATCATGGCTTGGTCGCGAACAACCTACGCGCGACCGCCCGGAAAGGCGCGGAGCCGCCAGCGAGTGGCGGCTCCTTGAATGTGCGTTTCGTGTAAAAGTGCGAGCGATGCCGGAACCCGCGGCGGGTCAAACCCTGGCCGCGTCCTGGAGTATCGCGGCGCTTTGTTAAGAGATGCTGAAGCCGAACCGGGCCGCCGATCATTGCGCAAGCCAGCCGCCGTCCATCGGTAACGCTTCGCCGGTCATGGTCGCCGCCGCATCGCTACAGAGGAATCGGGCCAGCGCGCCCAGATGCTCCGGCGTGGTGAAGCGCAGCATCGGCTGCTTCTCGCGCAGCAGCGCAATCTTCGCCGCTTCGATCGTCTGCCCCGTCGCTTTGGCACGCGCCTCGACCTGCTGCTGGACCAGCGGCGTCAGCACCCAGCCGGGGCAGATCGCGTTGCAGGTGATGCCGTCATTGGCGGTCTCGAGCGCCGTGACTTTGGTGAGGCCAATGATGCCGTGCTTGGCCGCGACATAGGCCGCCTTCTCCGCGCTCGCCACCAGACCATGCGTCGAGGCGATGTTGATGATGCGGCCCCAGCGGCGCTGCTTCATGCCGGGAAGCGCCGCCTTGGTGGCGTGGAACGCGGCCGAGAGGTTGATGGCGATGATCGCGTCCCATTTCTCGTCGGGAAACCGCTCGATCGGCGCGACGTGCTGGATGCCGGCATTGTTGACGAGGATGTCGACGCTGCCGAGCTGCTGCTGCGCCGCAGCGATCAGCTCGCGAATCTGCGCCGG
Source organism: Alphaproteobacteria bacterium (assembly GCA_030039975.1). Lineage (GTDB taxonomy): Bacteria > Pseudomonadota > Alphaproteobacteria > ATCC43930 > CGMCC-115725 > DAHUYF01. Next base: position 1,742 of record JASHUO010000369.1, on the reverse strand, counting down.
CTTCGACATGTCGGCGCCGGAATACGCGACGGTGACGCCGTGCTGTTCCGCGAGCTCGCGCCTGAGCCGCTCGATCGCCGCGGCATCGCCGAAGCCGTTCAGCATGAGCGCGGCGCCCTCGGCGGCAAGCATCGTGGCGATGCCGAGACCAATGCCGCTGGTCGAGCCGGTGACGACGGCAACCCTGCCTTTCAACATGCGGGACTCCTTTGTTTAGGGATCGTTGTGAACGGCGATATTCATACAGAGCGCGACATCGTCGCCGCCCCACCTCACCCTCCCGCTGCGTGGGTCCCTCCCTCTACGCCCCAGTGGGGCGGAGAGAGTTGGGGTGAGGTGGCGCGAGCGTGATTTTCTAGTCTTGCGAAATCCTAGCGCTTGAACAGCGCATCGGCGCCGCTGCGCTGCTTGCGCTTGGCGGCGATCTCGCCGCGGGCGCGCTCGATCTCCTGCTCCAGCTCGGCGATGTAAGCCTCGAGCTCGGCGATCGCGAGCGGCGTCAGATCCTTCTTCTGCGGCTTCTTCTGCCGCGGCAGCAGGTCCTCTTCGTCCATCGCTTGTCCCTCCCTCAGGGGCTGTTGCCAGTCTGGCGCGATCGGGCTAGAGGTTCAATTGACCGCAGCCGCAACGGACGAATCCGACGATGAGCGCGCTTCCCGCCACCATGACCGCGATCGAGATCACCGAGCCGGGCGGACCCGAGGTGCTGAAGCCGGTGGAGCGGCCGATGCCGATGCCGGGCGCCGGTGAGGTGCTGATCAAGGTGGCGGCCGCGGGCATCAACCGCCCCGACGTGATGCAGCGCCAGGGCAATTACCCGCCGCCCCCCGGCGCTTCCGACATTCCCGGCCTCGAGATCGCCGGCACGGTCGCGGCGGTCGGTCTCGGCATCAATCACACCAAGCCCGGCGATGCGGTCTGCGCGCTGGTCACCGGCGGCGGTTACGCGACCTATTGCGTCGCGCCCGAGCCGCAATGCCTGCCCGTGCCCAAGGGCCTCAGCATGGCCGAAGCGGCGGCCTTGCCCGAGACCTTCTTCACGGTGTGGACGAACCTGTTCGAGCGCGGCCGGTTGCAGCCGGGCGAGTCCGTGCTCATCCATGGCGGCACCAGCGGCATCGGCACCACCGCGATCCAGCTCGCCCGGGCGCTGGGCGCGCAGCAGATCTTCGCCACCGCCGGCAGCCGCGACAAATGCCACGCCGCGGAGAAGCTCGGCGCCACCCGCGGCATCGACTACAAGCATGAGGATTTCGTCAAGCTGGTGAAGGAGGCGACCGGCGGACGCGGCGTCGACGTCATCCTCGACATGGTCGGCGGCGACTACATCCAGCGCAACATCAACGCGCTCGCCGTCGAAGGCCGCATCGTCTGCATCGCCTTCCTCAAGGGCCCGCAGGCCGAGATCAATCTGATGCCGCTGATGCTGAAGCGCGGCACCTTGACCGGCTCGACGCTGCGCGCGCGCACCGTCGAGCAGAAAGGCGCCATCGCCGCGCCGCTGCGGCGCGTGGTCTGGCCGCTGCTGGAGCAAGGCAAGGTCAAGCCGCAGATCTACCGCAGCTTCCCGCTCGCCCAGGCGGCCGAAGCGCATCGGTTGATGGAAACCTCCGAGCACATCGGCAAGATCGTGCTTACCGTTTAGGCATCTTTCCTGCCGCCGCGGAACCTCCTATATAGCCGCCATCCAGGCCATGATCATCGACCGTCGCGCGTCTGGGCGCCACCCGGCGGGCTACGTA
>JASHUO010000033.1 GCA_030039975.1 Alphaproteobacteria bacterium | reverse complement strand
GGCCGACATCGAGCGGCTTCGGCGCCTCGCGCGGGATGGTGGCGCCGCCCGAGCCGGCGGCGCCGGATAGCCGCTCCATATCGGCGCCGGCGCAGAAGCCGCGGCCGGCACCGGTGAGGATGATGACGCGCACCGCCTCGTCGCGCGCCGCTTGCTCCATCGCCTGGCGCAGACCAGTCTCCATCTCGGCGTTGAAGGCATTGAGCCGGTCGGGGCGGTTCAAGGTGACGGTGGCGATGCGCTCTTTCACCGCGTAGAGCACTGCGGGCTCGGCCATGGCTTTCCTCCGGCGATTCTGCTTCTCTCGCGCCAGCATAGCCGAGGAAAATTCTTTGTGGCACCCCAAGACGTTCTCACACCTCCTATGCACGAGCGGGAGCGGCGCTGGAGCCTGGCGGCGGCGATTGCGTCGGCGGCGACCTTCGGCATCGGCATCGGCTTCTCGGCGCCGCTGTTCTCGCTGACGCTCGAAGCGCGCGGCACGGAGGCGAGCCTCACCGGGTTCAATGCGGCGGTGGGATATCTCGGCGTGGTGCTGGGGCCGCTCTGGACGCCGCTGCTGGTGCGCCGCTTCGGCCTCAGGCCGTTCATGCTGGCGTGCCTCGCGCTCGATATCGCGGTGTTCCTGCCGATGCGCGTGTTCGACGGGCTCGACGCCTGGTTCGCGCTGCGCCTCATGCTCGGCATGGTGGGATCGAGCCTTTACACCGCCAGCGAGGCCTGGATCAACATGCTCGCCGGCGATCGCAGCCGCGGCCGCGTCATCGGTGCCTATGCTGCGGCGCTCGCCGGCGGCTTCGCTTTGGGACCGCTGCTGCTGGGACTCACCGGGATCGCGGGTTGGACGCCTTATCTCGTCGGCGCCGGCGTCACCGCGCTGGCGGCGCTGCCGCTGATCGGCGCCGGCCCGCTCGCCCGCGGCCTCGGGCGCGAGAAAGGCGCGGGGCTCTTCGTCATTCTCGCCCGCGCGCCCTTCATCGTGCTCACCGTCGCGCTGTACGGCTGCTTCGAATCCGCGGCCATGGCACTGCTGCCGATCTGGGGTGTGCGCATCGGCTTCGACCACGCCGCGGCGGCGGCGCTGCTCACCGCGCTGGGCTTCGGCGCGATCGCTTTGCAGTTGCCGATCGGCTGGCTCTCGGACAAGCTCGAGCGCGTCAGCGTGCTGCGGCTCTGCGCCGCCGGCGGCTGCATCGGCGCGGCCCTCCTGCCGCTGCTCGCCGGCGCCGGCCCCGCCGCGATCTTCCCGGCGATGCTGATCTGGGGCGGGCTGGCCGCGGGGATCTATCCCGTCGCGCTCGCCATGGCCGGCGCGCGCTTTCGCGGCGCCGAGCTGGTCGGCGCCAATGCCGCGCTCATCATCGCCTATGGCGCGGGCTCGCTGATCGGCCCGAGCCTCGGCGGCATCGCCATGGATCTCTGGAACCCCGAAGGTTTGCTCGCGGCGCTCGCGCTGCTCTTCGCGCTGTTCCTGGCGATGACGTGGCTGGGCGGGCGCGGTGGCGCTGCGCCGGGGTAAGGGGTTCTCAAGAATGAGAATACTGCTCATCGGGAGCGACGCTCCGCGGAGATGATTTCCACCACGAAGACAGTGAGGCAGTGAGGAGAGGGATTGGCGCGCTTGGTGCGCCATGCATCTTCTCACCGCCTCACTGCCTCTGTGGTGAACTCGCAGGGTTAAGCGGCTGCGAGGCTCTCGTCTGGCCAGATTCGGACGCGATCACGCCGTCTTCACCGCTCGGGCGTCAACCGCTGCCGCTGCTGTTCTCGACCGAGAGCGCGATGTACTGGTTGACGCCGTGGCGGTTAAGCAGCACCAGGAGGCTCTTTTCCTTACCCTTTTCATGGCGCGCCTGGTTGAGGAGCGCGGCGGCTTGTTGCGGCGTCTCGACCGGCTTCTGATCGATCGATTGGATGACATCGCCCGACTCCAAGCCGAGCCCGGCGAGCGGGCTGTCCGGGGCGATGGCGGTCACGAGGACGCCCTTCACGTCCTGCCCGACGCCCAAGCTCTTGCGCCGGCTTGCCGTCAGTGGCGCGAAGGACACGCCCATCGTCGATTCACCGCCATTCTCGGCGAGCATCGGATTTGACGGGAGCTCGGCGGTGGTGACCGCGAGCGTCTCTTGATGATCGTGGCGCCAGAGCGTGATCTTGGACGTCGTGCCGATCGGCGTATTGGCGACGATGTTGGGGAGATCGCGCATTTTGGCGATCTCCTGGCCGTTGAAGGACAAGATGACGTCGCCCTGCTCTATTCCCGCCTTGGCCGCAGGTCCGTCATGCATGACCTCGGTGACGAGGGCGCCCTCCGCCTTGGGGAGACCCAGGCTCTGGGCGATGGCGTCGGTCACGCCCTGAATGTCGACGCCGATCCAGCTGCGCGTCACCTTGCCGTGCTCTTTCAGCTGCTCGATGATCGGCTTTGCGAAATTCGACGGAATGGCAAAGGCGATGCCGACGGAGCCGCCATTGGGCGAATAGATCGCCGTGTTGATGCCGACCACCTGGCCGTCGAGATTGAAGGTCGGGCCGCCGGAATTGCCGCGATTGATGGCGGCGTCGATCTGCAGGAAGTCGTCATAGGGTCCGGCGCCGATGTCGCGGCCGCGCGCGGAAACGATGCCGGTGCTGACGGTGCCGCCGAGGCCGAAGGGGTCGCCCACGGCCAGCACCCAATCGCCGACTTGCGCCGTGTCACTGTTCCCCCAGGAGACGAAAGGCAGCGGGTGGTCGATATCGACCTTGAGCAGCGCCAGATCGGTCTTCGGGTCACGCCCGACCAGCTTGGCGGGATGCTTGCTGCCGTCCTGGAAGGTGACCGTGATCTTGCCGGCGCCGGCGACCACGTGGTTGTTGGTGACGATATCGCCGGAGGGATCGATGATGAAGCCGGACCCGAGCGCCGTCTGCGGCAGAGCGTTGCCCGGTGGAAAACCGGGCCCCTGCTGATTGAAGAATTTGCGCAGGAACTGGTCGAAGGGCGATTGCGGAAAAAACGGGAAAGGTTGCTGGCCGCGAGGGCCGATCTGATCTTCCTCGTTGGTGAAGCCGGGTTTTTCTTTTACCGAGATATTGACGACGGCCGGCAAGACTTTCCTGACCAGCGGCGCGAAGCTCGGTTGCGGTGCGGCGGTGGCTACCGGCGATACCGGTGCCGGCGCGGCCACACCGGGAGGCGCCGCGGCGGCGATGATCGTGGCACAGCCGAACAGCACTGGAAGCGCGCCGGCGCGCAGGAGAAAACGCGAGAAGTGTGACATGACTGAACCTTTCGGCTCACGGAGGAGCGCTCGCTCGGAGATCACCGAAAGAACCGCGATGAGGGTTACGGGGCGTATACAGCGAGGTTAAATCTCGTTGAGGAACGAGTTCCGCGAGAAAACTCTGCTATGGACATCCTTTCCCGCCTTTCCGCGAAAGCGGGAAACCAGAGCGCTGCGTTCCGCTCACCGAAGCGGGGGCCCTGGATGCGCGCTCCCGCGGGCAAGGCGATGATAGGGAGACGGTGCTGACGCGAGACGTCTGCGCACGCTGGCGGCTTCGCGCAAGCAAAGTCCCGCTTGGCCGGCGCCATCGCATTTCCTAGCATCGGCGGCATGGACGATGCCGCGGTGACGGAGCTGGTGAACTGGCTGGTGGAAGGCGGCCTGGCGGGCGCGTCGGAGACGGCGCTGCTGAGCGGGTTTTGCCGGCGGGCGCAGGCGCTGGACTTGCCGGTGGCGCGGGCGCTGGTGGTCGTCGACACCTTGCATCCGATCCATGAAGGGCGGGTTTTTCGCTGGCGCTCGGATAAGCCGGACGAAGCGGAGATCTCGGAATACGGCTCGACGAAGGAAGGCGAAGCGGCGGAGAACTGGCGGCGAAGCCCGTTCTACCGGCTGCTCGAAACCGGCGAAGCGATGATGCAGCAGCGGCTCGACCTGGCCGAATTGCCGTCGCTCGGCAATTTCAGCGAACTGCGCGCCGAAGGCATGGTCGATTACGTCGCGCTCATTCACCGCTTCGCCACCGATCGCGTCATCGGCGAGATGGATTGCGTCTACTCCTCCTTCGCGACCGACGCGGTGGACGGGTTCAGCCGGCATCAGGTCGCGGCGCTGCGCCGGCTCAGCGCGGCGCTGGGCCTGGCGGTGAAGTCGGCATCGCTGGCGCGCATTGCCGCCACTCTGGTAGAGACCTATCTCGGCCGCGATGCGGGCAAGCGGGTGTTGCGCGGCAGCATCGCGCGCGGCATCGCCGAGAAGATCAGCGCCGTCATCTGGTACAGCGATCTGCGCAGCTATACCCGCATCTCCGACGCCGCGCCGCCGCAGGAGATCATTCCCTTCCTCAATGATTACGCCGATGCCGTCATCTCGGCGATCGAAGGCGCGGGCGGCGACGTGCTGAAGCTGATCGGCGACGGGGTGCTGGCGATCTTCGCCGGCGGCAAGCCGGAGCGCGCCTGCGCCCGGGCGCTGGCCGCGGCGGAAACGGCGCAGCGCCAGGTGACGGCGCTCAGCGAGCGGCGCGCCACGGCCGGCCTGCCGACGACGGAGCTCTATCTCGGCCTGCATGCCGGCGCCATGTTCTACGGCAATATCGGCAGCGTCACGCGCCTCGACTTCACCGTGGTTGGGCCGGCGGTGAACGAGGCGAGCCGCATCGCCGCCATGTGCCGCTCGGCCGAGCAGCCGGTGCTGCTCTCCTCCGCGTTCGTCGAAGCAGCGGGGCCCGCGGCGCGCGCCGGCTTCGTCTCCGTCGGCCGCTATGCCCTGCGCGGCGTCGGCCGGGCGCAGGAGCTGTTCACGCTCGACCGTACCGTCTGACGCGAGCCGCGGCGACTAGAAAAGATTTACCACGGAGTTCACCAGCGCGCAGGGGCGCACCACCATTGCAGAAAATGGTGGGGCTTTTGCAGTCCGGGTATGGCGGCGCGGACCGCACTCGCTCAATCTACCGGCGCGATCGCTCGGAGATCGGGACTGTGTCCGGTGGCTAAGGACCCCGACACGGAGTTTGATCCGCGCCGTCTGAAGGGTATCACCCTTTGTCGCCTCCTTGAACGGAGAGCACGCATGGGAGCGTCTTGTTGAGCCGTGCGGCGCAGCGATCGCAGCTTCGCGAGGGAGGTTGCGATGGATGATGAAGTCTTCGTTGAGCGATGCTGCGGCCTGGATGTCCACCAAGCGACGGTTGTGGCGTGTCTGAGGACCGGCCCGGCGGGAAGCCAGCCCCGCAAGGAGATTCGGACATTCAAGACGGTGCGCCGCGAGCTGGTGGCCCTGCGTGACTGGCTCGATGCGGAAGGCTGCACGAGCGTGGTGATGGAGAGCACGGGGGTCTATTGGAAGCCGGTCTATGCGGTGCTGGAAGGGCATTTCGACCTGATCGTCGGCAATGCACAGTTCATCAAGAACGTGCCGGGCCGCAAGACCGACGTGTCGGACAGCGACTGGCTGAGCTACCTCGGTCGGATCGGCATGATCAAGCCAAGCTTTGTGCCGCCGCCGCCAATTCGCGAGCTGCGCGATCTCATGCGCTATCGCTGGAAGCTGGTCGCCGCGGCCGCCAGCGAGCGCAACCGGCTGCTCAAGGTGCTTGAGAGTGCCAACATCAAGCTGGCCGGTGTGGCGAGCGATGTGTTTGGCGTCTCCGGTCGTGCCATGCTGCGGGCGCTGATCGGCGGCGAGGCCAGCCCGGCGGAGATGGCGCAGCTTGCCCGTGGCCGCATGCGCCGCAAGCTCACCGAACTCGAACTGGCGCTCGATGGCTGCGTCGGGGAGCACCACCGCTTCCTTCTCGCGCGGCAGTTGCGCCGCATTGAGGCGGCCGAAGACGATCTTGCCGAGCTCGACAAGCGCATCGCCGAAAAGCTCGTACCTTACGATTGGGCTGTCGCCCTGCTCATGCAGATCCCAGGCGTCGACTGGATCATTGCCGCGACCATCATCGGCGAGATCGGCGTGGACATGAGCGTCTTCCTCAGCGCCGCGCATCTGGCCTCGTGGACCGGCATCTGTCCCGGCAATTGGATGAGCGCGGGCAAGCGCCAGGGCGGCAAGTCGCGCATCGGCAATATCTTCCTCAAAACAGCGCTGGTCACTGCCGCCGTTGCCGCCAGCAAGAAGCGCGGGAGCTATTTCAAAGACAAATTCCACCGCCTCAGCGCCCGTCGCGGCAAGCTGCGGGCTGCCGTGGCAATCGGGCACAAAATTCTCGTGACCGCTTACCATATGCTGCGAACCAAAGCCCCCTATCACGACCTCGGACCGACCTATCTCGATCACCTCAACAAGCGAAACACCGTGCGCAACCTCACCCGCCGCCTGCAGGCGCTCGGATACAGCGTCGCGCTCCAACCGAAGCCCGCCTGACCATGGCACGCTCGAGCCAGCCACCGCCCGCGTCATCGGCTATTTTCATGGGAGGCAC
>JASHUO010000368.1 GCA_030039975.1 Alphaproteobacteria bacterium | reverse complement strand
TCCGTGGCGCTTTAGCGGTTGGTGACGCGGCGCAAGCTGCCCTTCAAATTCCCGCGGTCCGGCCTCGACCGAACCAGCCAACCATAAACAACATAATTTTTTATGTCAATTGTCTATTTATAGCTATTTGCCAATGTTGTTAAATGAATATTGACATATCCACAATGTATTGAGATGCTGTGGGTCTCGCGCCGATTTGAAGCAGACAGCTTGCGGGCGCGTAACAAATGCAGCTAAAGCGCCTGGCACCCGCCGACGCTCCCATGCTGCGGCGGGCTTGTCATGACCGGGCCCGTTTTCCGCAACGAGCTCCGCGCCCAAGCGCGGAGAGGAAGGAGACGAGCCGTCATGAACCCTCTGCACACCAGAAAAGTGACACCGCCGCCCTGCGCATCGTCGCGCGATCCCTGGGCCCGGGCCGGGATCGAGCCGCGGCTCGACGAAGTGCTGGCCGATCCATTGGTCCATCAGGTTATGCGCCGCGACGGCGTGACCGAGGCGGCATTGCGCGGCGTCATCGGCCGGGCGCAGGCGCGGCTGCGGAGCTCGCTCTGTTGCCGCTGCGCGGCCTGAGCAGAGGACGGGCTCTGCCTGGTGCGACGATTTCGGAGGGCACAGTAGAAGGCTGAGATGGACGACGGCGCCGCAACGATCCGCACGGCGGACTTGGCCGAAAGCGGTGCACCCCGGTCCCGGTTGCCGGGCTCGCCGACCCTCTCGCGCCTGCCGCCGCTCACGTCGCTGCGCGCTTTCGTGGCGGCCGCGCGCCATTTGAGCTTCGTGCGCGCGGCTGAAGAGCTGCATGTGACTCCCGCCGCGATTGGCCAGCAGGTCCGCCAGCTCGAGGCCCATCTCGATTGCGCTCTGTTCGAGCGGCAGGGGAGGAGCCTGCGCCTCACTGACGCGGGGCACGCGCTCCTGCCCGGCCTGACCGACGGGTTCGAGCGCCTCATCGGCGCGATTGCGCACCTGGCCTCGGCGCGCAGCGGCGGGCTTCTCACGGTATCGGTGACGCCGTCCTTCGCGGCGAAATGGCTCGTGCCACGGCTCGAGAAATTCAACGCCGCCCATCCCGACATCGACGTGCGCCTTGCGGCGTCGATCGCGCTCGTCGATTTTGCCGTCGAGGATGTCGATTGCTCGATCCGCTATGGCCCTGGGATCTATCCGGGGCTGATCGTCGAAAGGCTGCTCGCCGAGGCGGTATTCCCGGTCTGCAGCCCCGCGCTCCTCGCCGGCTCAGACCCGCTCGACCGGCCTGAAGCGCTCAAGCACCACACGCTGCTCCACGACGACAGTCCCGATCGCGACGCAAGCTGTCCCGACTGGCGCATGTGGCTGCGCGCCGCCGGTGTTTCCGATATCGCGGCAAGTCAGGGACCACGCTTCAACCAGTCGAGCTTGGTGCTGGAAGCGGCGATCGCCGGGCAGGGCATCGGCCTTGCCAAGGCGCAGCTCGCCGAGGCCGATCTCAGGGCCGGACGGCTGGTGCGCCCGTTCGGCGCGGCGCAGCGCGTCGATTTCGCCTATTATTTCGTCGCGCCGCCAAACCGCAGCGCGCTCGCCAAGGTCGACGCCTTTCGCCGGTGGCTTCGGCGCGAAGCGCAAGAGGCGGGCGGCGACCATGCGTGATCGCGCCGCGCGGTTGCGCAAAATTTTCTCGCTCTCTGCAGAAGAATAACTTGTTTGACCGGATGCGCGCCCGCGATGGATGATCGCTGCCCGGTTCGATCCACCGCAAACGGATCCGCGGCAATTTGAAGGGCAGCTTGCGCCGCGTCACCAACCGCTAAAGCGCCACGGAGCGATCCGTGGGCCCGTGTCACCACCGGCATGGAGACCGCAATGTCGACCTCGCTCACCTCTACTCTCTCCGCCCTCTTCGGCTGTCCGCTTCGCGACTGATCGCGGCATCCTCCTGCAACCGTTTTCGTCACAGCACGGCAGGGCAAGCGCTGCCGAAGGGGATCTCATGCCTACGCTCGATTTTCTGTGCGTTGAATTGCCGGCGATGATGCACGAGCGCGCGCCCGCGGATGAGCGTTGCGCGGCGGCCGAGCCTGCTCCGCGCTCGCTGCTCTTCGCCATTCTCCTGCCGCTGCTGCTGTCATTGCTGGTGATCGCCGCGGCGCGCGCGCCGGCCCATGCCGAGGAGAACGGGCAGCATTTGCGCATCGGTTACCAGAAATCGGGCACGCTCGCGGTGCTGCGGCAGAAGCCGGAGCTTGCCGCGCGGCTCGCACGCCGAGCGGTGGTGATCGACTGGGTCGAATTCCAATCCGGCCCGCCGCTGCTCGAGGCGCTCAATGCCGGCAGCATCGATTTCGGCTACACCGGCGATGCGCCGCCGATCTTCGCCCAGGCTGCCGGCGCGCGCCTCGTCTATGTCGGCTATCTCCCCAACCCCGGCCGCAACCTCGCGCTCCTGGTTCAGCAACGCGCCCCCTTTGCGTCGGTGAAGGACCTGAAGGGCAAGCGTATCGCCTTCACCAAGGGCTCGAGCGCGCACAATTTCGTGGTCAAGGCGCTCGCTGCTGCGGGGCTGCGCTATGACCAAATCGTTCCGGTTTATCTGCAGCCGGCCGACGCCGCCGCGGCGTTCGGCGCCGGCAGCGTCGATGCCTGGGCAATCTGGGACCCGTTCTACGCTGAGACCGAGCGAGCCGAAAAGGTGCGCGTGCTCGCCACGGCGGCGGGCGTGGCGCCGTCGAACTCCTTCTTTCTCGCCAGCCGAACCTATGCCGAGCATCACCCCGAGATCATCGCCGATCTGATCCGCGATCTCGACGATGCTTCGCACTGGTCGCAGAGCCATCCGGATGCCGTGGCGGAGATCATTGCGGCGCTGACCCACGTCGACCTCGAAACCGAGCGCGCAACGGTGGCGCGTTCGAGCTATGGCGTGGCCTTTCTCACTCCCAAAGTGATCGCGCAGCAGCAGGCGATTGCCGACACGTTCCGCGCGCTGGGCTTGATCCCGGCGCCGGTCGAGGTTGCGAAAGCGGTTTGGACGCCACCGGGCGTCACCGCGGCCGCTGCGACGCCGCGCTGACACCCATCCGACTGCATTCGACGGAGATACTCACCCATGACCGACAGACCGGACCACGCCAGAAGGCGCACGCTCAGGAACCTGGCGGCGCTGCTCTTCGCATCGACGCCGCTCACCATCGCCGCGGGTCGGCGTGCCGCGATCGCCGCCACCGACCGCTCGATCAACATCGGATGGCAGAAAGGCGGCAGCCTCGCGGTGATCAAGGCCCGCGGCGCGCTCCAGCAAGCGCTGGCGTCGAAGGGCGTGAGCATCTCGTGGCTGGAGTTCCCGGCCGGTCCGCAGATGCTCGAAGCGCTCAACGTCGGCAGCATCGATTTGGGCATGGTGGGCGAGACGCCGCCGATCTTCGCCCAGGCCACCGCTGCCGACCTCCTCTATGTCGGCAGTGATCCGCCCGCGCCGTGCGCAGAGGCGCTGCTGGTGCCCAAGGGCTCCGTCATCCAGCATGTGGCGGACCTTAGAGGCAAGCGGGTCGCGCTCAACAGAGGGTCGAACGTCCATTACCTTCTGGTGCAGCTGCTGCAGAAGGCCGGGCTTGCCTATCACGACATAGAGGCGGTCTATCTGGTGCCGGCGGATGCCCGCGCCG
>JASHUO010000367.1 GCA_030039975.1 Alphaproteobacteria bacterium | reverse complement strand
TAAAGGCCAATCGCCGCCAGGAGCAGCGCCAGTGCGCTCGCGAGTGCGATGGTGAGATCGGTGTAGCCGCTCGCCCCTACGAGAACGAGCATCAGCACGGCATCAAGCACCGCCGCGGTCCAGACGAAGGCCGGGCGCGAGGGCGCGCTCCGGTCCGCCGGAAACAGCAGCGCAAACGCCGCGGGGATCGCGATGAGATAGAGCCCGAGCGCCCACTCATGATTGGAAATCGAGAAAGACAGGCCTGCCCACGCGATCGCGCCGGCCGTAACCGACCAGCCGAGCCAGCCCCATCCCTGCCACCGCAACAATGTCAGCGCACCCACCGTGACCAGCATGACGTAGACAAGAAGCCCCGCGGCCGTGGGGTTCGGCGTCGCCACCAAAGCCGGCACGACGTAAGCACCAACGAAGCTAAGGAGCGCCATCAATCGGCCGTACATCAGCGACAGCAGTGCCGCGGCAGCCGAGACGCCGGCGAGGAGCGCGAAGGCAAGGAGCGGCGGGAACAGCGCATAGAGCGCGTAGCCCGCCAGCAGGCTCGCGAACAGCCCGACGATTCCGGCCGCGGAGAGCCCCGGCGGCACTTGGTCGGGCTGCACTATTCCCTCAGGCAGCGCCGGCGGATGGCGCCGCGTCCATTCACCGACAAGCAGCAGCGCGAGACTGAGCACAACGCCTCCGGCGACCCGCGCTGTTGGACCGAAGAAGCCGCGCTCGATCGAATATTTGACCAGGAACACGACCCCGAAGGCGAGCGCGAGCGCGCCGAGCCAGACGATCCAGCGACGAACCAACTTCTCCTCGAAGTCGACAAACCCCTTCGCGGGCCTGGACGAAACCGGCGGCGGCGCGAACGGAGGTGTGGGCGGGTCGGCCGGCAACGGCGGTGACTTCACCGCTGCGCTGCGCTCGGGCTCGGGTTCCGCGATCTCATCGGCGCTCGGCTCCGCAGCAACCGGCCGCAGCGCCGTCCCCGCCTCGAGCGCAGCAACGCGCTCGGTAAGTTCGCGGAGCGCCGGTTCGAGATGCCGGTCATTCGATCGCCGCCGGCCGGTTACGGCAAACGCGACCGCAACGATCGCGAGAACGAGTGCGATGAACGACATGCTGCTCCAGTCTGCCGAGTGGGGCTGGCTTAGACCGACATTCCCCAGCGCCCGCCATCGATTAGCGCCAACGTGTCATCTTTGGGCATCCGACGCAATACGCTCGGCCGGTATGCTCAGTCAGCGCATCGACCAACTCGCGATCCGAGGTGTCCTATCGGCACAGAGCTGCCGTCGATGCTGTGGTTGTCGTTAGACGCTCTAATCGAGCGGCCAGACCTGGATGGCTTCCGGATCGATGTCGAAGCGGCAGAGATCGCCGGGCGCCGCAGCGGTGCTGCCATCGGCAAGCTTGATGGTGGCATTGCCCAAGCGGACGCAGATTTGTCGCTCGAGCGCGATGGCGGTCACGCGTTCCACCGCGCCCCGATAGAGGCCGCTCGCGTCGAGCCGGGCATGCGCCGGCGAAAAGCCCCAGCCGACGCGCTGGCCCGGACGGAGCGCCGGGCCGCCCACCTCGAGGATCATATCGTCGCCGAGGGCGATCTTGTCCGGACCGGTGGCGACGCCTTCGGCAACATTCTCGGCGCCAAGCAGTCGCGCCACGGTCTCGTTGGCGGGCCGGCGGAACACATAGGCGGTCGGACCCGATTGCAAAACCCGGCCATCATCGAGCACGAGGAGCTCATCGGCGAGCAGCGCCGCTTCCGCCGGATCATGGGTGACCAGGATCGTCGTGGCGGCGAGCTCATCTTGCAGCGACATCAGCTCGCCGCGCAGGCGCGAGCGGAGCGGCGCATCCAGCGCCGAGAAAGGCTCGTCGAGCAGCAGCAGATCGGCCGGCCGGACGAGCGCGCGCGCCAATGCCACGCGCTGCTGCTGGCCGAGCGAGAGCGCGGCCGGACGGCGTTCCTCGAGGCCGCGGAGTCCGAGGCGGTCGAGCCAATACCGCGCCCGCTCGGGATCGGCACCGACCGGGAAGCTCAGCTGCTCGCGCACCATCAGATGCGGAAAGAGACCGTAGCTCTGCGGCACATAGGCGATGGCGCGCTCCGCCGGATCGAGCTGCGATACATCCCTTCCGCCGACGACGATCGCGCCCCGATCGCAGCGCTCGATCCCGGCGATGAGCTTGAAGGTGAGCGATTTGCCTGAGCCCGAACGGCCGAGGATGCCGAGACGGCGGCGCTGCGGGAACCAGGCGAGCTCGAGGTGGAAGCTGCCGAGCTGCTTCTCGAGCTGCAGCGCCAGCTCGACCCCGTCGCTGCGTTGCCGCGCCGGCGCGGCCGCGATCCGAGGGGCGGAGAGCGCCACGCCGCTTCCGCGCTCCGCTCGCGACGAGCGGCGGTCGCGCGGCCCGCCGAGCAGCGTGATCAGCGCCATGATGATGAGTGCGAGCACCAGCGTCGGCAACAGCACCGGCAGCATCGCCGGCAGCCCTTGCGCGCCGAACGCCACATAGGTGTAGACCGGCAGCGAATAGGGATGATAGGCGACCATGACAGTGGCGCCGAACTCGCCGAACGCGCGCAACCAGGCCAGCAGCAACCCCGACAGGAGCGACGGCCAGGCGATCGGCAGGCTGACGCGAAAGAAGAGCTCCAGCGGCCCGCGGCCCAAAGTCGCGCCGACGCCTTCGAGAACCGGATCGATCGCGGCGAAGGCCGAACGCGCCGCCACGATCAGAAACGGCGCCGCGACGAAAACCTCGGCTAGCACGATCCCGGCGAAGGAATCAGTGAGCGCGCCGGCAAACAGGCGACCGAGCGGCGCGCTATAGCCGACGAGAAACAACAGCAGAATGCCGCTGGTGAGCGGCGGCAGCGCCAGGGGAAGCTGAACAATGAAGCCCAGCGCGGCCATCGCCCGCCCCGGCACCCGCGCCAGCAGGTAGCCGAGCGGGATGCCGCCCGCCGCGATGATAGCGGTTGCGACCGTCGCGCTGGCGATCGAGACGGCGGAGGCATCGATGAGACCGCTCGCATCGACCGAGTGCCAATCAGCCCGTCCCGCCTGCTCGATGCCGGCGACGAGCGGCGCGACGAGATAGAGGGCGAGGAGTCCGGCAAGCCAAGGGATCGGTGCGGGAAGGCGACGCGTCACTTTGCCGTGGCGAGGAGCGATTGGATATCCGGCGGCACGCCGCCCTCTGCCCCGGCGAGGGTCAGCGGCTGCAAGGTCAGCCCATGCTCCTTGAGGAGCTTTTGTCCCTCGGTGCCGAGGAAGAAGGCGACGAACCGATCGGCGCCGCCGGGGTTGGGCGCGTCGCGCAGAATGGTGACGGTATAGACCGCTTTGGGCGCGATCTGGGCCGGCAGGGCAAGCGCCGGGATCTTGGCGTCCGAGGTTTCGGTCGAATAGAAGAAGCCGACATCGAGCTGACCCGATTGCAGGCGGCCGACCAGCGTCTCCTCCGGCAGCACCTGCGCCGGATTATCCGGTGCGCCGAGCACGCGTTGCGACAGATCGGGCATCTTGTAGAAGCTCCCCGCGTCTTTCATCAGCGTGAGGGTGAGCCCGCCCTTGGGATCGAGCTTCGGATCGGTGCGCCCGATCCGGATCCCCGGCTCGAGCAGGACCTGATACCAGGGCTTGGTCTTGAAGTCGGCGGCAAAGCGGCTCGACGGGTTATAGCCGA
>JASHUO010000366.1 GCA_030039975.1 Alphaproteobacteria bacterium | reverse complement strand
GCGGTCCCGCGCGTCGCGGATATCGGCCAGGACGCGCTCAAAGGAGTAGGTGTAGAAGTTGCGCCCGCGCATCTCGATGATCGAGCAGAAGCTGCAGTCGAAGGTGCAGCCGCGCGAAGTCTCGATCACGTCGACCTGCCGGCCGAGAAGCGTGTAGCCGCACAGCACCCGCGCCTCGCGCCGCGGCGGCCGGATCTCGCCGTCATCGAGGCCGCTCACGCCGCGCGCGGGGTTGTGACTGAATCCTTCGGCGCTCCGGTACGACAGGCCGGCAATTTGGCCGTATCCGCGCTGCGCCTCGAGCGCGCGCAGCAGCTCGCGGAACGTGATCTCGCCCTCGCCGCGCACGATGAAGTCAACGCCGCTGTCGGGGTCCCCGGTGTACGCCTCGGGAGCGAGGCTCGGATCATAGCCGCCGACGACGATGCGTGCGCCCGGGCGCCGTGTGCGGACGAGGTCGATGATGCCCTTGGCCGTCTTGCGCTGGAAGGTCATGATCGAGAGCCCGACGACGTCAGGCTCGTGCTCGGTCAGCAGCCGCTCGACGGTTTCCCGCACCCGGTCTTGAACGAGCAACAGATCCGCCGCAGCGACCCGGTGGTGAGGATCGACGTTCCCGGCGAGGGAGGTCAACGCCCCGTTCGGCATCCGGATGGCGATCGTCGGCATGTGCTCGAAGGAGTCCGGCATCGAGAACAGCAGGATGTTCATCGCCGCCCTCCGCATTCGTTCGTTCGGGCATCGCGGGGCGCCCGCCAGACGCAAGGATGGCGCGGCCGGTCAGTATCGGCAGTAATCATGCGCCCATGGCCGATGACGTACAAGGATTGTCCGCCGCCGGCGCCGCGGCCCTGTGACGGATTTGACGCTGCGCCGCGCCGGCGGCTCTGCTACCGTTTCCCTTGATCGAGGGTCGTGTGGAGACTGCGCATGAAGGCCCTGACCCCGGAGCAGATGGCTGCCTATCGTTATGACGGCTTCCTCTTCCCCGTTCCGGCCCTGACGCCGGCGGAAGTCGTCACTTGCCTCGCTGGCCTCGATCGCCTGGAAAGGGAGCTGGGCTCGTCCGTGGCCGAGGCGGACGTCAAGTGGCGCTCCCACGCCTATGCTCATTCACCCTGGTTCAACGCGCTTATCCGCCATCCTCGCATCCTGGACGTCGTGGAGGACGTGATCGGCCCCAACATCCTGGTGTGGACCAGCACATTTTTCATCAAAGAGCCGAACTCGCCGACCTTCGCCGCCTGGCATCAGGACAGCACCTATTTCGGCCTCTATCCGCACGAGCAGGTTTGCGCCTGGGTCGCGTTGACGGATGCCAGTCCGGAAGCCGGCTGCATGGAACAGGTTTCGAGCCGGGGCGCCCCGCGCCAGTTGCGTCATACCCCTTTGGGTTTGGCAAACAGCATCAACCGTGCCGGCCAGACGATTGCGGAGGCGTTCGATCCGTCGAACCCCGTGGCGATGGCGCTGCCCGCAGGGTCTTTCTCGCTTCATCATGAATTCGCGGTTCACCGTTCCGCGCCGAACCGAGCCGCGCACCGCAGGGTCGGCATCGGCTTGAACTACATCCCAACCCATGTTCGGGTCAACGGGTCGGTGCGCTTATGCGCGATGCTGGTGCGGGGGGAGGATCGCTTCGGCCATTTCGACCTCATCGACCCGCCGGCAGCTGAGCGTGACGCCGCTGCACTCGCTGTCCATCAGCAGGTCAGCGACCGGTATCGCGCGAACTACAACGAGCAGGTCCGCCGCCACGAGGAGCAATTCGCCGGGGCGCCTGCGTAAGGCTTCCGCCCGGCATTGCGCTCCTCGGCGGATAGACCGGTCAGGACGCCGGTTTCACGACGACTGTGCCAGACATTCCTTCGGCTTCGTGGCGTGTGCAGAAATACTGGTAGGTTCCAGGCACGGTGAACCGCCGCAGGTAGACTTGCCCCGCCGGGATGTCTCCCGAGTCGAACGGTTGCGCGCCGGGCGGCAGGCCCGCGTCAGAGGGGTCGGTTGCTCGCTTGGGGTCGTCGGTCACGGTATGGGTAATCAGCGACGTGTTGCGCCATTCGACGGTATCGCCGGCTCGGATGGTCACGTCTGTCGGGCTGAAGCTCTCGAATCCCATTTCGACGACCGCGGCGGCATTCGCGGCGGGCGGCCCATGCGCGGGCCCGCTCAGCCCGCATCCCGAGAGGGCGATGGCCAAGGAGACGACTGCGGCGACGTGCCCGCCGCTTGCCCTATGACAGATCGGCTCGTCCACCTGTTCTCTCCTGACTTTAACTGTAGTGTTGCCACTGACGCATGCGCTCACCTATTCGGAAGCAAGGCGGGCGCCTTTCTCCGCCACCGAGCGCTTCATGAACGGAACCAGGAACAGAAGCACGAAGGTCAATGCGGCGAACAGCCAAAAGCTGTCGAAATAGGCGAGCGATGACGCCTGCTGCTGGCGCAAATTGGCGAGCTCCTGCAACGCGAGTTGCCGCGACGCCATGGGATCGCCGGTCTGCTGGAGGAAAAACGCTCCAGCACGCCCGACGAAGGAATGCGCGGCCGCGTTGAAGGGATCGAGATATTCGCCGAGGCGCAGGGTATGGAACTGATCGCGGCGTTCGTTGAAGGTCTGAGCCATCGACGTCCCGACGCTGCCTCCCTCGTTGCGAAGCAGGCTCAGCAGCCCGACCGCCGCGCCACGCAGCTCTTTGGGCGTGTAGAGGTAGGCTGCCATATTGGCGGGCGCAAAACAGATCGCCAGCCCCGCAACCAGGACCAGGCGCGGCCAGACGACTTCGCCGGGGCTGATGAACAAATTCATTTGGGACATCCAGTAGTTCCCAATGGTCATGCCCAACAGTCCCAGGGCAATCAGCCACCGGGCATCCGTTCCGCGACCGAGCGTCAGGCCGATGATGGGCATCGCCAGCAACGCAGCCGCCCCAGCCGGCGACATCACCACGCCAGCGTCCAGCGCATCATAGCCGAACAGCAACTGAAGCAGCGCGGGCAGCGACGTGCTCGCGCCGTAGAGCGCCGCATAAGCACAAAAGATGATGATGCAGCACGCAGCGAAGTTGCGCTCGCGCAATGGCCGGAAATTCACCACCGGGGTGCGGTGACGTAACTCCCAAATGATGAGCGCAACGAGACCCAGCGTGAAGCAGATGGCCAAGGTCTGCACACGCCAGAACGGATCGCCCAGCCAGTCCCACTCCTGCCCCTTGCTGAGCATCACTTCCCAGGAGACCATGACGATGACCAGCAAGGACAAGCCGATCGAATCGAATTGGAACGGCCGCTTCTTCAGCTCGAGGCGTTCGGCGATGAGATAATCCGGGTCGCGGAGCTTGGCATAGCACGCGGCAAGTGCCAGAAGACCGACGGGCACGTTGATCAGGAAGACCCATCGCCACGAGTACTCGTCGGTTATCCAGCCGCCGAGGGTTGGGCCGACCACCGGCGCGATCAGAGCAGCCAAGCCGAACACGGTCATGGCGGCGCCTTGCTTCTCCGGCGGGAAGGTGTCCAGCAGCACGCCCTGACTGGAGGGCTGCAGGCCCCCGCCCGCCAGCCCTTGGATGACGCGAAACAGGATCAGCTGACCGAGACTGCCGGCCAGGCCACAGAGCGCGGAACTGAGGGTGAATATGGCGATCGACAACAGGAAGTAGTTGCGTCGGCCGAGATGCGCGCTGAGCCAACCCGTGATCGGCAAGATCACCGCGTTGGCGGCAAGATAGCTGGTGAGAACCCATTCGCCGTCATCGACCGTCGCCGAGAGGCCGCCGGCGATGTAGCGCAACGCCACCACCGCGATCGTCGTGTCGAGCACCTCCATGAAGGTCGGTACCACGACGATGGCCGCCACCACCCACGGATTTCCCGCCGCCCGGGGTCTGGCGGCCGAAAGCGCCGCGGCCGTCATTGGTCAGCGCCCGGCGGGCGCTGGAGGATACCGGTTGGTTGTGATTGAGGGACGATGCGAGTTTGCAGAAACTTCCCGGCATCGGGTCCGGTCGCAGGCCTGTCTATATATACGTAGGGAACAACTGACGTACCGATGAACAGCGGGGTCTTGTCCGGATCGTAGCCTTCGAGCTCGATGCGGACGGGCAACCGCTGCACCACTTTGATGAAGTTGCCCGTGGCGTTCTCCGGCGGGAGCAGCGCGAGCGTCGATCCCGTCCCCTCCGTAAAGCCTTCCACGCGGCCCTTGAAGACGTGGGTCCCGCCATACATGTCGACATGCAGGTCGACCGGCTGGCCGATGCGCAGGTCGCGCAGCTGCGTCTCTTTGAAATTGGCATCGATCCAGATTTCTCTGAGCGAGCGGATCGCCATCAGATTCTGGCCGACTTGAACATAGTCGCCGGGATTGACGTTTCGGCGCGTGATGACCCCGTCAATGTCCGCGACGATGTCGCAATAACGGAGGTTCAGCTCGGCCTGAGCGAGATCGCGGTTGGCGGATTCGAGTTTAGCCTCGGCTTGCTTGACGGCAGGAGCCTCCGCTGCGAGCCGAGCGAAGGTGCGGTCAACGTCGCCCTGTTCATAGAACTGTGCGAGCATCTGCTTAGGGCTCTGGTCGTACGAGTGGACAACACCGAGCTGAGCCGCACTCTGAATGAGTTCCGACTGCGCCTGGAGCACCGTCGAAAACGTCTGATCAATGTTGGGCGGCACTTGGCCGAGATCGTCGCCTTTGTCGGGTTGCGCCGGCAGACCCAAAGAAACACGGACTTGGTAGACTTCGGCCAGGCCTTGGGTGACTCCAGCGGTGGCGGTCGCCAGCTCCGCTTGCCGCCGGTCGAACTCGGCGCGGCTCACAACGTCTTTCTGGACCAACTCCTTAGCCCGATCGAAATTGAGCTGCGCCAGCGTCAATGCCGCCTTGTCCTTGTCGAGCGCGGCAACCCGAGCGCGCAAAAGAGAGACTTGGTTGTCGACATCCTGCACGGCGTTTTGCAGTTTCCAGCGCGCGCTCATGGCCTGCGCTTCGAAACCCCGCGCCATCGCCGTGGCGACCTGCAGGTCCGCGTTCGCCGTGTCGACGGCGGCTTTCCTCTCGGAAACCGCGATCTGATACGGCTCCTTGTCCAGCTCAGCGAGGAGGTCGCCTTTGCGCACACGGTTGTTGTCGTCCACCAGGACCCGGGTGATCTGGCCCGCGACACGGGGAGCAACGAACGTGACATGCCCGTTCACATAGGCGTCATCCGTCGAAACGGTGGTCAGGGTGCGGTGGATATAAGGGATGCCGAAAAGAAGCAGGGCCGCGAGGACAAGCGTACCGAGCGCGCCGATGAGCAACCGTCGTCTTCGCGTAGACGGGTGGACCGACGGCGGCAGGGGGCCGCGCTTTACCGAAGCAGCTTCGCTTGCTGACCGAGCCTCGGCGCGATCTGGCTCGCCCCCACCATCACCCTGCCTCTCTGTCGTCTCGACCGGCATGGCTCCTTGCACCTAGGTTGTTGAAACCGTAGGTAGCTCAAGCCCCTGGGCAGGTGCTGGCAGCTGGATGAAGCTTACACGACGCCGATGGCCTGTTCGACCGCTTTCTTCACCTCGGCATGGGTGCGCTTACTGTTCGGGTACGCGGGCTCGGCGAAGACCCTCGATGATACGCTCGCGCTGAGCTTGGAACGTCGGATTGATGCCCTTGTGTCGCGAGCGGAACCTGCTGACAGTGAAGTCGGCAAAGCGGCGACAGCCCGCGGCAGACGCTTCCGCCGCCTCGGTTTCGCGGCCAGCGAGGGCCAAGGCAGCCGCCAGATAGTACCAGGCCGTTGCAAAATTGGGGTTCATGTCGATCGAGCATCGCACCCGATCGACGGCGCGATCAAATCTCGCGAGGCAGAGATCGGCGATGCCGATGAACAGGTGCCAATGGAACATTTGCGGTTCCCGCGGGTTGAGCCGCAAGGCTTTCGCCACATGGGCTTCCGTGTCTTCTGCCCTGCCGAGCCAAATTTTCGACAGCCCTGCCAAAGCGTGCGCCCAAGCATGGTTGCAGTCCAAGTCGATGGCACGTTCGCATTGGCGCAGCGTCCGCTCTGGCGCACCTGACAGCAGCGATATCGTCGCGCTCAAATAATAGGCATGAGCGCTATTGGGAGAGATAGCCAGCGCTTTCGATATTGCGGCATCGGCAATGCGCACATGCTCGCTTTGGTTGCCCGCCGCAGAGCTCGTGACCGCGTAAATGTGCGTCGACGCAAGTCCGACAAGCGCGTCCACGTTCGCGCCATCGATGGCGAGCGATCTCTCGAATAATTTGCGCGCTTCCTCGGCGCTATGGATCGAATAGGGACGGTTCGCGATTGTCCAGCCGCGCATGGCGAGGTCTACCGCATCCATTTTCTTCGGACGCTCGCAGCAGGCACGCCGGCTTTCCGCAGCCGCAAGCTCGATGCCGAGGGTTCGGAACAACCGCGCCGTGATCTCGTCTTGCATGGCGAAGGGATCGTCCAGCGGCTTGTCGAACCGATCGCCCCAAAGCTGCGCACCCGTGTCCGCATCGATGAGTTCTGCGGTTATGCGGATCCGATCGCCGCCGATCTGAGCATTGCCGTCGATGATGTAGCGCACGCCAAGCTCGCGCCCGACCTGACGGGCATCGACGGCCTTGCCTTTATAATTGAGGGCAGTGCTGCGGGCCATGACCAAGAGACCAGGGACCTGCGACAAGTCGGTCGTGAGACTGAGGGTGACGCAATCGACCAAATCGTCCCATTGCTCACCGCCGCCAAGGTTGGAAAAAGGCAGCACGACCAGAGAGCGGCGCGGCACGACCGTATTTGCCTTGGCCGACGCCGGTGTGTTGGCTCGCATCGACACGGATGCGGCGAAGAGATAGCCGCGGCGCGGCACGGTCTTGATGATGCGCCGCTCGCCATCGGTAAGAGCCTGGCGCACGTCACTCACGCAACGCGTCAGTGATTCATCGCTTGCGACGACGGTCGGCCAGATCGCTTGGCTAAGTTCGTCCTTCGACACCAGCCGGCCGGCGTTCGCAACCAGGTAGCGCAGCACCTCGAAGCTCTTCGGCCTGAGATCGATCTCGCGATCGCCGCGGTAGAGTGCCGCGCGTCGCACGTCGACGGTATAGTCCTCGAAGATGAAGGCGTTCTCCTTCACCGCACGCTCTCCTGACGGCGACGGCACCGCTCCAGGATCTACTCTCATCATGTCTTCAGAATTCCTCCGCTGTCGCGATGGGCCTGCAGGTGCCCTGAGATTATTGCGGCGCCGATTTCAGCATTTTTTCAGAGTTTTTTCACCTCCGCTTTCACGACATAGGGTCGCAGATGGGCGGAAACTACGCCGCATTCAGGGAGGAAGCGCGGCGCCAAGGGGGCCCCCCGCCACGGGGGCCCCCTTGGAAAAAACCTGCGATAGATGCTTTTTGATGGCGGCGGCGATTTGGCAGTGAAGTCCGACATCTCGATCGGCGAGCTCTCGCGCAAAAGCGACTGCACGGTCGAGACCATCCGCTATTACGAACGGATTGGCCTGCTGCCGAAGCCGCGGCGCCAAGGCGGCGGCTTTCGACGCTATGGCGCCGACGACGTCGCCAGGTTGAAATTCATTCGCCGTGCGCGGCAGCTCGGCTTCGCTCTGGAGGATGTTCGCAAACTGCTGCGATTGGCACCAGGGCATGGCGAAGCTGCGTGCGCTGAAGCCAAGAGCCTCACTGCGGCGCATGTGGCTAATGTCCGCGCAAAGATCGCCGACCTTCAGACAATGGAACGCATCCTTACCGGGGCCATCTGCGAGTGCGAGGCCGGCTACGGGCCGGCTTGCCGGATCGTCGAGCTGCTTTCGGGGGCTGACATTGGGTGATGAGCAAGTGATCGCGAAACCGGGACTCGTCCTCTGTTGCTGAACCAACCACTTAGTCACTCGAAGCAGTGAGAGAGCCCCTCATGTCCGTCCAGAACGGCGGCAAGTCACCCGGCGTCGACCCAAGT
>JASHUO010000365.1 GCA_030039975.1 Alphaproteobacteria bacterium | reverse complement strand
GTGACATAGGCGCTGTCGTCCGAAGCCAGGAACACGGCCGCCATGCCGAGCTCGTCCGGCGTGCCCATCCGGCCGAGCGGAATGAGCGCAGCCGCGGACGCTTTCTCCTCGTCCGTCATCAGCGAGGAGAGGCCCGGGGTCACAACGTTGCCGGGGCTCAGCACATTGATGCGGATGTCGCGCCCTTTGAGGTCGACGATCCAGCTGCGCGCGAAAGCGCGTACCGCGGCCTTCGACGCGTTGTAGACCGAGAGGGACGGGAAGCCTTTGATCGAGGCGACCGAGCCGACGAGGATCACCGAAGCGCCCTTGCTCAGCAGCGGCAGCGCCTTCTGTACGGCAAAGAGCAAGCCGCGCACGTTGATATTGAACGTCTTGTCAAAATGCTCTTCGGTGATTTCCCCGAAGCTGGCGGCTTCGTAAACCCCGGCATTCGCCACCAGCACGTCGATGCGGCCGGCCTGTGCTTTGACGGTTGCGTAGATCCGGTCGAGGTCGGCGAGAACAGCGGTATCGCCCTGGATCGCCGAAGCCTCGCCGCCGACGGCGGCAACGGCCTTGTCCAATTCGGGCCGACGGCGGCCCGTGACAGAGACGCGCGCGCCTTCTTGGGCAAACCGCTTGGCAATGCCGAGACCGATGCCGGCGCTCCCGCCGGTGACGAGCGCGACTTTACCTGCGAGCTTGCTGGTCATGGCGCGTCTCCTTGCTACCGTCTCACGGGTGTCGGAGTGATCATGAACAATCGAAGCGTGACGCCGGCGCCATCTCATCGCCATAGGCGCCGTCCACGCGCCGCAATGTAACCTTGCGGTGACGCGGGATTTGTCTAGATCTTGTGCAAGGCTGGCAGCAACGCGTCCGAGATCAGCCGCATGCTCGCCAGCGCCGAAGACAGCGGCATGCCGGCCCAGTGCGTGCGGATGATGATGTGGTTGACGCCGAGTTCTTCCCAATACGGCTTCAGCTGCTCGTAACACTCATCGGGTGAGCCGAGGATGAACCGGCCCTTGACCAGATCGTCGAAGGAACGTGTGAAGTCCTCATTATCGGGCATGACCTTGTCCTGGCCCCAGGTCGCATAGTCCCGGTACTTCGCCAGGAGATAAGGTGCGGCCAGTTCGAGCGCCGCCGCTCGATTGCGGGCGCAATAGACCTCTTTGATCAGGGGCATTTCGCGCCGCGCTGGCTTGCCGCTGGTCTTTAGCTCGGCGCGGTAGACGCCAATTTGACGGCGGATCGTCTCGATGGTCGCATGCGGATTGATGAGCCAGGCATCGGCCATGCGTGCGGCGCGCTTCACGGCGGGCTCGTTGTTCGCCGCCATCCAGATCGGCGGTCGCGGCTTCTGGACCGGGCGAATATTCATGCGAACCTGGTCGAGCCGGCACGATGCGCCTTCGTAGGAAACGCTCTCCTCCGTCCAGAGGCGCTGGACGAGCGTCAGATATTCCTCGAAGCGCTTGACCCGCTCGCCTTTGGGCACGCCGAAAGCGTCGAACTCGACATCGCGATAGCCGAGGCCGACGCCGAAGAGGAAGTTGCCGCGCGCAATGACGTCGAGCGTCGCCACCGTCTCGGCCGTGTAAACGGGGTTGTGGAGATTGAGCAGGAGAATGCCGAGTCCGATGGTCATCTCGCCGGCTTCCGCCGCGAGGCGGGCCAGAAAGGGGACGGATTGAAGCTGCTTGTTGTTGCCTTCGTTGAGATAGTGCTGGCCCGTCAGAAGCGAGTTCCAGCCGCGGTCGCGCGCCGCGTGGACCATGGCGATCTGATCGTCGAGCGCGCTGACCATGTCGGTGTCCAGCGTTTGCTGGTTGGTGACGAAGAGGCCGACTTTCATGAGACCGCTCCCCACGGCGTAGGTTCCGACCAGCGACCCGGTGACGCGGCCGCGCCCGGCCTAGGCGTCGCGCTTCATAATTCCCCGACTCTGCCCGAAAAGCCAGGATGACGGTCGGTGATGCCTGAGCGATGCCGGCGTGATGCGAGCGTGCACGCCGCTCGCGGTTTGGCGCCCGCGAGCGGTGAGCCGATCCGTTTCAGTGCGACGCGCTCTGCTGTCCGGCGCTGTAGCCTTGCTGGTAGGAGGATTGCTGCGATTTCTTGTATTGGTCGTAGAGATAGCCGCCGATCAGACCAGCGCCTGCGCCCGCAGCGGCGCCAAGGGCGGCGTTGCCGCCGATCGCGCCCAGGATGGCTCCGGCCGCCGCGCCGCCGGCGCCACCGGTCAGCGTGCGTTGTTGCGTCGAGTTCAAGTCGGAGCAAGCCGTCAGGGCGAGCGGCGCGGCCACGCACAGTGCCATCGCATATCTCATAGCGTCCCTCCGTCGCGTGGTCGTCCTCATTCCGCGCCCAAGTCGAAGTCTCGAACTGAGTGACGCCGCGCGCCCTACTTTTTGCACGGCCACGTCGTCCCGGCGAAGCGCATGAGCGAATTGACCGGAAGATCGCTCATGTATTGCGGGTTGCTCCGCGCCCACGCGACGAACATGCTGATGGCTTGGTCGCGCGTCGGCGACGGATCGGGGAGGCAATACAATTGCGGCGTCCCGGCTCCCGCGCGCTCCGCGGCATAGAATTGAATGGCACCTGCGACAAAGCCATGGCAGAAATGGATCGCCGCCGTGTGCATCTCGTCGGCTCCGCCGGCGGAGCAAAGATCGACCAAATCCCCCGTCGTTGTGACGAGGAAGTCGTTTGGGCTGACCGCCGCCTGCGCCGCGAGCGGCTGCAAGGCGAGGAGTACAGCGAGCGACAGAGTCCTCCAAGCCATGGCCACCTCGCGGAAACGGAAAGCCGGTTTTTCGATGCCGACTTCTCATCCTACATTTTGATCTCTCTGGTCCATCGGGCGATCGCCTGAGATCGCCGCAGGAATTTCCTGACGCCCGGCGTTCTTCGGCTCTCGCCGGGGAAGAGGCCCGAGAGACTTGGCGGGTGGATGGGCCCCGGGGGCGTGCCGAGGTCTTGGCGGCTATTCCCCGGGGGCGGGATGCGCGCGCCGCCGGTTCGGGCGGCCAAGACGCCGGTGCGCCCATTCGCGCAGATGCTGAAAGACGACATAGAGCATGGGGATGAGAAAGATGCCGATCGAGCTTGCCACCACCATGCCGGAGAACACGGAGGTGCCGATGTCGCGCCGGCTGATCTGCGCCGCGCCATGGGCAAAGACGAGCGGCACGAGGCCAAGGACAAAAGCGAGCGACGTCATCATCACGGCGCGAAAGCGCATGCGCGCACCGAGCACCGCCGCCTCGCCAATCGGCATACCGGCTTCGCGCTGCTCCTTGGCGAATTCGACGATGAGGATGCCGTTCTTGGCCGCGAGCGCGATCAGCACGACAAGGCCGATCTGGGCGTAGAGATCGAGGGTCAACCCCGCGACGAGGATGCCGATATAAGCACCGAGCACGCCCACGACCACCGAGAGCAGCACCGGAATCGGGATCATCCAACTTTCATAGAGTCCCACCAGGAAGAGGAAGGCGAAAACGACCGCCGATGCCAAAATCGGCCCGGTCTGTCCCGCAGCCTCGTGCTCCTGATAGGCGGTGCCGGTCCATTCGAAGCCGTATCCCGCAGGGAGCGTCTTGTCCGAGACCTCCTGCATGGCCGCCAGCGCTGCGCCGGACGAACCGCCAAGCGCGGGGCTGCCATTGATGGTGATCGAGCGGTAGTTGTTGTAGCGCGTGATCACCTGCGGGCCGATGACGACGCGCTCGCTGGCGATCGAGCGCAGCGGCACCATCTCGCCCGACTTGTTGCGCACTTCGATCTCCCAGATATCGGCGATGTCGCGGCGGTCGCGCGCCTCCGCCTCGATGTTGACCTGCCACACCCGGCCGTAGAGATTGAAGTTGTTGACAAAGAAGCCGCCCAGCGTCGATTGCAGCGCGGTGAACACGTCGTTCATGTTGAGGCCGAGCGCCTGCGCCTTGTCGCGGTCGATGTCGAGATAGATCGACGGCGTCGTCGCGGTGAAGGTCGAGAACACGCGCGCAAGCCGCTTGTCCTGATTGGCCGCGGCGATCACGCCCTGCATCACGCTGCCAAGGCGGGTCGGGTCCTGTCCCTCGAGCGCTTCGAGCTGATATTCGAAACCGCCGCTGGTGGACAGGCCGATGATCGGCGGCAGGTTGAAGGGGACGATGTTGGCGCTGCGAATCTGCTGGCCGGCGGCGAAGATCCGGCGAATCAGCGCCTGCGCCGAATCGGCGGCCTGCTTGCGGTCGGCGAAAGGCTTCAGCTTCGCCACCAGGAAGGCGGCGTTCGATTCATTGCCGTTGTCGAGCAGCGAGAACCCGATGACCGAGAAGATATCCTGCACCTGAGGCATGGATTTGAGCAGCCGCTCGACCTCCGCTGTGGTCGCGGCGGTGCGCGCCACCGACGCGCCGTCGGGGAGCTGGACGTTGAGAAAGAACGCGCCCTGATCTTCTTCGGGCAGGAAGCTCGTCGGCGTGATCTGCGAGAGGAAGAAAACGCCGGCGGCGAAGACCGACACCACCACCAGCGACAGGAGGGATACCCGAATCAGGCGGTGGACCATGAACGCGTAGCCGTCGCGCGCGCGGTCGATGCCGCGCAGCACCAGCGCCATGAGGCCACGCTTTCTGCCTTCATGCCGGAGGAAAAGCGCGCAGAGCGCCGGCGACAGCGTCAGCGCGTTCAGCGCCGAGATCAGCATGGCGGCGCTGATGGTGACGGCGAACTGGCGAAACAGCTCGCCGGTGATGCTGGGAATGAAGGCGACAGGAACAAACACCGACAGCAGCACCAGGCTGATGGCGATGATCGGGCCGGTAATCTGCCGCATCGCCTTCAGCGTCGCGTCGGCGGGCGAAAGGTCGGGCTCCTCTTCGAGCACACGCTCGACATTCTCGACCACGACGATCGCGTCGTCGACGACGATGCCGATCGCGAGCACCATGGCGAGGAGTGACACGGTGTTGGCGGAATATCCCATCGCCAGCAATACGGCGAAGGTGCCGATGAGGCTCACCGGCACCGCGACGGCCGGGATGATCGTCGCCCGCAGATTGCCGAGAAACAGGAAGACGGCGATGACGACGAGGATGAAGGCCTCGCCCAGCGTCCAGAGCACCTCGTGCACGGTGTCGTTGACGAAGACTGTCGAGTCGTAGACGACCTTGGCCTTGAGCCCTTGCGGGAAGCGGCGCTCGAGCCTGGCGATCGTGGCGGCGACCCGCTGCGCGGTCTCGACCGCATTGGCGCCGGGGGCGAGGTAGAGGGCGAGGCCGACGGCGGGCTTGCCGTTGAGGCGGGTCTCGGTGTCTTCATTCTGGGCGCCCATCTCCACCCGCGCCACGTCGCGGATGCGCAGCACCGACCCGTCGGGATTGGCGCGGAGCACGATGTTGCCGAACTGCCGCGGCGTCGTGAGCGTGCCCTGGGTTTGCACGTTCATCTGCAGCTGCTGGTCGTTGCTGACCGGCCGCGCGCCGATCCGCCCGACCGGCGCCTGCACGTTCTGCGCTTCTATGGCATTGACGACATCCGAAGGCGAGAGGTTGAGGCTGGTGAGGCGCTCGGTGTCGAACCAGATGCGCATGGAATAGTTGAGCTTGCCGAAGAGCAGCGCCTCGCCGACACCGGGAACGCGCGACAGCTCGTCCATCACATTGACCGTCGCGTAGCTGGTGATGAAGACCGGGCTGAACTGACCCCCGTCGCTGTAGAGATTGATGAATTGCAAAACCGCGGCGGAATGCTTGATGACGGTGATGCCCTGAAGCTGCACCGCCTCGGGCAGCTGCGGCAGGACCGACTGGACGCGGTTGTTGACGTTGACCGTATCGATATCGGCGTCGCTGCCGACCGCGAAGCTGACGGTCAGGTGATAGCTGCCGTCATTGCCGCTGGTCGACTTCATGTAGATCATCTTGTCGACGCCGACGACCTGGGCCTCGATCGGCTCGGCGACGGATGCTTCCACCACCGCGGCCGAAGCGCCGGGATATGTGGCCGTGACGTCGATGCGCGGCGGGACGATATCGGGAAACTGCGCGACCGGAATGCGGGTCAGCCCGATCGCGCCGGCCAAAGTGATGACGATGGCCATCACCATCGCGAGCCGCGGCCGCCGAATGAAAAGCGCCGAGATCATCGCCGGCAGCTCCCGGTCAGGAGCGTGACGAGGGGGAGATGGCGCCCGGTCCGCCGGCGCCGGCTTGACTCGCGGCCGGCGAAGGCGAAACCGCTTGTCCCGGCCGGACGCGCTGGATGCCGTCGACGATCACGCTGTCGCCTTCGGCAAGCCCGCTCAGCACCACGGCCGTCGTGGGTGTCGATTGGCCGAGGGTAATGCGCTGCTGATGCGCGCGATTGCCGGCGTCGACGACATAGACGTAGTCGCCGCCGAGATCGGTGAGCACCGCCGCCCGGGGAATGGTGAGCGCTTCGACCGGCTGCGCTTCCTCGAGGAGGACGGTGACGAGCTCGCCGTCGACGAGAGCGCGCTCTGCACCGTCGCCTTTCCCTTCCGCCTGCAGCGGATTCGCCACGACGGCGCGCAGCATGATCGTATCGGTATTGGCGGCGATCGTGTTGTTGACGAAGTCCAGGGTGGCGGTGCGCTCGAACACGCGGCCGGTTGGCAAGCGGATCCTCACCACCACGGCATGCGTCCAGCCGCCGCTGCGCTCCGCGTAACGCTGCCGCAGATCGAGCACGGCGCGCACCGAGACGGGAAAGACGACATACATCGGATCCTGGCTCACGATCGTCGCCAGAACGCCGGAGCTCGGGCTCACGACATTGCCCTCGGTCACCGCGGTCCGGCCGATCTTGCCGTCGATGGGGGCGCGGATCTCGGTGTAGCCGAGATTGATCTCGGACTGCTTGAGCTGCGCCTTGGCGGCGAGGAGTTGCGCCGCCAGCGATTGCTGGCCCGCCACCGCGGCATCGACGACAGATTGCTGCCCGGCTGGCGTGTGAAGCAGTGCCCTGGCTCGGGCCAGCGTGAGGTTGGCGTTCTGCAACTGTGCCTCGACATTGGCGATCGCCGCCTGTTTCGCTTCGACATCGGCCTCGAACGGCGCTTGCTCCAGGCGATAGAGCAGGTCGCCCGCCTTGACCTCGGCACCTTCGGTGAAAAACCGTTTGTCGATGAACGCGGTAACGCGGGCGACCAGGTTCACCCGCTCGGGCGCCGCGATGCGGCCGACATACTCGCTCGATTGCGTTACCGGCTGGCGCGCGACCTTGATGACGCCGACGGCCGGGGGCGGCGCCTGCTGCGCGCGCGCCGGCACTCCGGCGGCCAGGGCGCCGGCAAGCATGATCGCCAGGAAGCCGCGCAACAGACGCATATCGGCCGTTCGCACCAGGACCTCGTTGGTAGTATAAACGGTACGGTGTCGTTTCCATAGACGGCTTTGCGGAGTGATACAAGGGCGGGATGCGCGGGAACGCCAAACGGAAACGGAAAGCGGCACGGCCGCGTTCGGGCACGGCCAGCGGCGGCCGTCCGACGCTCGTCGAGGCGAGCCGCCGCCAGCAGCATCTCCTCGACGTGGCCGGCGCCATGTTCTCGCGGCGCGGCTTCGACGGCACCTCGGTCGATGCGGTTGCCGAGGCGGCGCGCATGTCGAAGCGCACCGTCTATGCGCGCTACCGCGACAAGGACGCCCTGTTCAGCGCCGTGCTGCGCCGGCTCATCGCGCGCTGGCTGATGCCGATCCGCGATTTTCGCTCGAGCAAGAGCGAGCTCGAGCCGATGCTGTTCGAGTTCGCGCACCACTTTCTCCACAGTGCCCTGGCGCCGCAAGCCGTGGCGATCTATCGCATCATCATCGCCGAGGCGGAACGCCATCCCGAGTTCGGCCGGCTGGCGCACCAGGAGGGAAGGCAGCCGGCGGTGCGCGCCGTCGCCTCGGCGCTGGCACGCTTCGAGCGAGAGCTGCGTCCGCTCGACCTGGAGCTCGCTGCCGAACAGTTCATCAGCGTCGTTGTCGACAGCCGTTTGCGCCTGGCCGCGCTCGGTCTCGGCGACAAGCGCAGCCTGAACGCCAGCATCCGCGCCGCGGTCGATCTATTCTTGAACGGGGTTCGTGCCTAGCCCGTGTGTGTAGAAGCATCCCCTCGGGGGTCACCGCAGCGCGACGTCGGGTCGCTGTCCCTTGAAGGTGATGCGCACCGGAACGCCGCTGCGATCCCTGTCGGCGCGCTCGACGATCTCCCAATCGATATCCGCCGCGCGATCGCCTGCCGCGGCCGACAGGCGCTGCTTGAGGTGCGGGTACAAGATCGGCGTCATCTTCTCGTCGACGTCGATCTGGTCCTCCTGCTCTTTGGTCGGATAGACGGCGATATAGAG
>JASHUO010000364.1 GCA_030039975.1 Alphaproteobacteria bacterium | reverse complement strand
GCCGCCGTCGACGCCTTCCGCAACGCGCGCGAGGCCTTGAAGGAAGCTGACTCGCACTAATCCACGCAGCGCGCGTAGCGCCTTACCCGCGGGCGGGCGACAGCTCGCCGCGACGCCGAAGGCGTCGTCGGACGGCGGGCGTCAGCGGTTGCGCCAGCAACTGCGAGAGCCCGCTCAGTGCAGGCAGTTCTCCGCTGCCCGCCGCTGCCTACTCAATCCACGCCGTCTCGATCCTGCGGGACGGGTTAGGAGCCGGCGTTAAGGTCGCCAGCCCGATCGCTGGACGCGATGATCGGTGCGCGGCCTGCGCACGAGCAATTCGGCTTGCCCTTTGGAGCCGACTGGGCTCGCCGATTTGCCTCGGTTCTGGCGGGGTGTCCTGAACCCGAGCGACGCGGTCGGTACGCTTGACGTAATACGCGCAGCGTACTACGCTGGCGGCGGCATGAAATTCAAGGACCGCGACACCGAGCGCCTTTGGAAAGGTGAGCGGGTACGTCGTTTCGAGAGCATCGCCAAGGTCGCGTTGCGGAAATTGGATATGGTATTTGCCGCGCCCTCGCTGGAGACGTTGCAGCGGATTCCCGGCAATCGGCTGGAGGCGCTCAAGGCCGATCGCGCCGGGCAATACAGCATCCGCATCAATGACCAGTGGCGGATATGCTTCGCTTGGGTAGAAGGCGCTGCCATCCATGTTGAGATCGTCGACTATCACTGAGGAAGCAACGACCATGAATCGAGTGACGACACATCCTGGCGAGGTTCTGGAGGAGGAGTTCCTCAAGCCTCTCGGGCTGACTGTGAATGCCCTCGCCATGGCGCTACACGTGCCGGCCAATCGCATCGGAGCCATCGTGAAGGGCGAACGCGCCGTGACGGCGGATACGGCCATCCGTCTTGGCCGCTACTTCAACATGGACCCCGTGTTTTGGATGAACCTCCAGACTCTCTACGATCTATCGAAGGCGAACAAGGAGGTTGGCGCCGAAATCAAGCGCGAGGTTCGCCCACGCGCCGCGTGAGATGCGCGGCTGCGTGACGCCGCGCTACTGCCAAGTCACTCAATCCACGCCGTCTCGAGCCGTCCCGACAGGTTCGGCTTCGGCGTGAAGGGCGCGCTCATCCGCTTGATGCCGTTTTCGAAAAGCCCGGTCGCGACATAGCTGATATTGCTCGTCGGGCAGTCCCACTCGACCTTGGCGGTCTGGTTCTTGAGCAACTTGCCGGCGATCGCCACCGGCAAGTTGCGATCCGCATCCGAGCCGGGCGGCGCGAACTCGGCGCGGACGGTGACGCTGATCAGCACGTCATCGGTGCCGTTGGCGATGATGACGGCGCACTGATCGGCGCGCGCCGCAGCGGCCAGCGCGAGCCAGCAGGCGCCGGCGGCAAGCAAAAGGCGGACAGGCATGGCGACCCCCCGGTCTTCGGTCCACCGCACCGCCCTTCCGGCGCGGATCGCGCCAGAGTAGCATAGCGGCCGCCCGGGCGCGCCCGCTCTTGCTACGGCGGCGGCGCCCGCCCTCCGGGGGTCAGCGATAGGACGACAGGACCTCACGCAGGACGGTGCAGATCTCGTCGACATGCTGGGCTTCGGCGACGAAGGCCGGGGCAAGAATGGCAGCATCGCCCGTTGTTTTGACGTGCAGCCCCGCATCGAACAGCCGCTTCTGAATCTCGTGGCCGCGTGCGCCCGGAACGGATGTGCCTACGAAATCGATGCCGGCCAGCATGCCGTAGCCGCGGATATCGGCGATCACGGGCAAGTCGCCCAGCGCGAACACGGCGTCGAGAAAATAGGCGGACATCTGCGCCGCGCGCTCGAACAGCTTTTCCTTCTCATAGATGTCGAGCGCGGCGAGCGCGGCGGCGCAGGACGCCGGGTGCGCTGAAAAGGTATAGCCGTGGAAGAACTCGACCGAATCCTTCGGCGCGGCATCCATGATCGTGTCGTGGATGTCCTGCTTCACGGCCACGGCGCCCATGGGCTGCGCGCCATTGGTGATCGCCTTGGCCATGGTCATGATGTCTGGTGTGACGCCGAAGCTCTGCGCCGCGAATGCTCTGCCGGTGCGGCCGAAGCCGGTGATCACTTCATCGAAGGCCAGGAGGATGCCGTGGCGATCGCAGATCTCGCGCAGCCGCTTCAGGTAGCCCTGCGGCGGGACGAGCACGCCGGTCGAGCCGGCGATCGGCTCGACGAAGCAGGCGGCGATGTTGTGGCCGCCATAGGTCGCGACCAGCCGCTGCAGATCATCGGCAAGCTCGGCGCCGTGCTCCGCCTGGCCTTTCGTGAAGCGGGTTTCGGGCGCCCAGGTGTGGCGCATATGCACGACGCCGGGCAGGCCAGGGCCGAAGCCTTGCCGGTTCTTCATCATGCCGCCGAGCGCGACGCCGCCGAAATTGACGCCGTGATAGGCTCGTTCGCGCGAGACGAACATCGTGCGCTGCCCGTCGCGGCGCGCCGAATGATAGGCGAGGGCGATCTTCATCGCGGTGTCGACGGCTTCGGAACCGGAGTTGACGAAGAAGACGCGGTTCACGCTTGCGGGAAGCAGCGCGGCGAGGCGGCGCGCCAGCTCGAAGGATTTCGGGTGCCCACGGGTGAAGCTCGGAGCATAGTCGAGCTCCAAGAGCTGTGCGCCGACGGCATCGGCGATCTCGGGCCGGCAATGCCCGGCGGGCGAGGTGAAGAGGGCCGAGCAGCCGTCGAGGACCTTCCGGCCCTTCTCGTCCCAGAAGTAAACCCCTTCCGCGCGCGCCAGGATCTTCGGCTCGGCCTTGAAATCGCGGTTGGCGGTAAACGGCATCCAATGGTTCTCGAGAGCCGCCGCGGAAGCGGCCGGCGGCGATGGGTTTGCTGACCGCGGGCGGCTGCCGGCGGCATCGGGGCTCCTCAAGGCCTCCTCCTCTGCGATAAGTGGAGCAATTGGGCGGTCTCTATCCTCGCCAGGGCAGCGCGGCGCGGTAGCTCCAGATGCCGTCAATTCATTGGACCAGCCGCTGTTCGGCCGGTTGACCCGGCGCGCCGGGGATGGGAGCATGCGGCCCGGGGAGATGGTATCGACGTGCGTGCAAGGGCGAGCACGCCTTTTTGCGCGCGGTGCGGCCATGACAGGACGAGTGGGCGTTGCGATGTGGGGCCGGCTGTTCGAGTTGTCGGCCGATGAGGGCCGCCCCTTGCAGTCGCAGATCCGGCAAATGATGGTCGCGGCGATCCTCGATCGGCAGCTGGCGCAGGGCAGCCCGGTCCCGTCGACCCGCGAATTGGCCGAACGTCTCGGCGTGGCGCGGAACACCGTCATGCTCGCTTACCAGCAGCTCGTCGATGAGGGCTTTCTGACCCCGCGCCAGCGCAGCGGCTACTACGTCAGCAAAGAGGCCGTCTCCGGCTGGGCTGCCGGCACCACCCGCTCCATCAGCGACGACGGCACCCACCCCGATTGGCTGCGGCGCTTTGCCGTGCACCCGTCGCGACAGCGCAATATCACCAAGCCCCAGGATTGGCAGCGGTTTCGCTACCCGTTTCTCTACGGCCAGTTCGACCCGATGCTGTTCCCGATCGCCGATTGGCGCGAATGCTGCCGGCAGGCGCTTGGGGTGCTGGAAGTGCGCGACTGGGCGCCGGATCTCATCGACGGGGATGATCCACTGCTCATCGAGCAGCTCCGCACCCATGTCCTGCCGCGCCGGGGCATCTGGGCGACGACACAAGAAATCATGGTGACGATCGGCGCGCAGCAGGGATTGTTCCTGCTCGCCGAGCTGCTGGTGCGCGACGATACGGTTGTCGGCATCGAAGATCCCGGCTATCCCGACGCGCGCAACATCTTTTCACTGAAGACAGGTCGGGTTCGGCCATTGCCAATTGACGAGCGCGGCGTGCTGCCCGATGGCATCGAGGGCTGTGACTACGCCTACATCACGCCCAGTCACCAATGCCCGACCACGGTCACGCTGCCGCTCGAGCGAAGGCGTGCGCTGCTCGAGCTTGCCGCCGCGCGCGATGTCGTGCTGATCGAGGATGATTACGAGAGCGAAGTGAGCTACGCCGACCGCCCGACGCCGGCGCTCAAGAGCCTCGATACGATGCAGCGCGTCATCTATGTCGGCAGCCTCTCCAAGACACTCGCGCCGGGCCTCCGCCTCGGCTACATCGTCGGGCCGGCCGAGCTCATCCGGGAAGCGCGCGCTTTGCGCCGGCTGATGCTGCGTCATCCGCCGGCCAACAATCAGCGTGCCGCCGCGCTGTTCCTGTCGCTGG
Organism: Alphaproteobacteria bacterium; assembly: GCA_030039975.1. Taxonomy (GTDB): domain Bacteria; phylum Pseudomonadota; class Alphaproteobacteria; order ATCC43930; family CGMCC-115725; genus DAHUYF01. The sequence goes on along the minus strand of JASHUO010000364.1, from coordinate 3,715 downwards.
GACATCACGAGGCGCTGGTCCGGCGCTTGACGCATGTGCTCAAGGACCGCTCTTTGGCGCTGCGGCGCGCGCTCGACCGCAACCTGCCGGAGCTCGAAAAATCGAACAGCATCGGCGGCTCGAGCTATTGGCTCAAAGGGCCGCCATCGCTGGACGCCGTTGCCCTCGCCGAACGCGCTCGGCGGCGCGGCGTGTTGATCGAGCCGGGCGGCGTGTTCTTCATGGCCGAAGCGCCGCCGCGCCACTTCTTTCGCCTGGGCTTCTCCTCCATTCCGGCCGAGCGCATCGATGCCGGCATTGCCGAGCTTGCGGCGCTCGTCCGCGCCGATGCGCTGACGTGACCTCCCCTGGCACCAGACATTCTGCAAAGCTGGTACTAACGCGGAGGTAGCCGTGGCGCTTACCTTCGCCTTCAATGCAAGGCGGCTGCTTGCGGGCCGCCCCGGGAGCAGGGTCCGGCGGGAGAGGAGATCGGCATGCGCTTTGTGACCGCGGTGATGAGGCACGAGACGAACACCTTCTCGCCGCTCCCGACCCCGCTATCGGCCTTTGGCCGCGGCTCGATGGGGGAAGGACCTGTCACCGGCGCCGACGCGGTTGCTGCCTATCGCGGCACGAACAATCCCGTGGCGGCCTTCATCGATCTTGCCGAAAGCGAAGGCGCCGAGCTCACCTTTCCTATCGCCGCCAACGCTGCGCCCTCCGGCAAGGTGACGGACGAAGCGTTCGAGACGATGTGCACGTTGATCCTGGAAGCGATCGCCAAGGGCTGCGATGCGGCGCTCCTCGATTTGCACGGCGCCATGGTCACCGACAGCTTCGACGATGGCGAGGGCGAATTGCTGCGCCGGATCCGTGCGCTGGCGCCCGGCTTGCCGATCGCCGTCGCCTTGGACTTTCACACCAATCTGACCGCGGCGATGGTCGAGAATGCGACCGTCATCACGGGATACTGCACCTATCCGCATATCGACATGTACGAGACCGGCAAACGCGCGGGACGCACCCTGCTGCGCGCACTCCGGCGCGAGGTGACGCCGGTGATGGCGTGGGACTCGCGGCCGATGCTGACGCATATGCTGCGCCAGACGCCGGCGGCGCAGCCGATGAAGGACATCATGGATCGGGCCATGGCCTTGGAAGGCAGCGGCGAGGTGCTCAACGCGTCGGTGTTCGGCGGCTTTCCGCTCGCCGATATTCCGCATGTCGGCCTCGCCGCGGTGATCGTGACCGATCGCAACCCGCGCGGGGCGGCGGCGTTCTGCGCCGAGCTGCTCGACGAAGCCTGGCGCCGGCGCGCCGATTTCGTGTTTTCGAGCGAGCCGATGGCGCAGTCGCTCGCGCGGGCGAAGACGCTGGCGGAGGGTCCGATCCTGCTGGTGGATCACGGCGACAATGCCGGCGCCGGCGGCAATCAGGACATCATGACGGTGATCGCCGAAGTGATCCGGCAGGGTTTCGAGGACGTCGCCGCGGGTCCGATCTGGGACCCTGAAGCCGTCGCCCGGCTGATCGAAGCCGGCGTCGGCACGACGCTGACGCTCAGGGTCGGCGGCAAAACCGATATGCCGGCGCTCCGCCTCAAGGGCGAGCCGCTCACCCTGACCGGCACTGTCCGCCGTATCACCGATGGCCGCTACCGCATCACCGGGCCGATGATGACCGGCATGCTGGTCGATCTCGGGCGCTGCGCCGTGCTCGACACCGGCAGGGTCGAGCTGGTGATCAGCGAGAAGCGCTGGGAGCCCTATGACATCGGCTGCTTCACCCATTGCGGCATCGATCCCGCGCGCAAGCGCTATGTGCTGATCAAATCGCGGCAGCATTTCCGCGCCGGATTTGAACCGATCGCCAAGCACATCGTGCTCGTTGCCGGGCCCGGGGTGTGCAGCTCCGACTATGCGCTCTTCCCCTTTCAGAAGCTGCGCCGGCCGATCTACCCTCTCGACTGGAACGAGGCGCCTGGCACGCCGGGCAACCGCTAAGGGAGCGATGCGATGACCAAGAACGATCGCGACGGCCGCCCGCTCGCCACGCGCCGGGCGTTTCTGCAACAGGCGAGCCTCGCCGCCGGCGGCGTGCTGATGGGATCGGCGATGACCGGCCGACAAGCGCTTGCGCAAACGCCGAAGCGCGGCGGTACGCTCAAGCTCGTCCATTCCAAGATGAACAACATCAACCCGGCGATCCAGTCCGGCATCGCGACCATGGTTCCGGGCGCGCAGATTTTCGCCGGGCTCGTGCAATACGATGCTGAATGGCACCCGCAGCCCTATCTTGCGACGCATTGGGAGGCGGCCAAGGATGGCCTCTCCTACACCTTCCACCTGCGCGACGACGCGACGTTCCATGACGGCACGCCGGTCACCGCCGAAGACGTCGCCTTCTCGCTGCAGACGGTGAAGGCGAACCATCCCTTCGGCGTCGCCATGTTCGGCGGCGTCAGCGGCGTCGACACGCCGGATGCGCATACCGCGGTGATGCGGCTCGCCCATCCCGTCCCCTCGCTGCTCATCTCCACCTCTTCGGTGCTGCTGCCGATCATCCCGAAGCATGTCTACGACAATGGTCCGATCCGCACCAACCCGGCGAATGTGAAGCCGGTCGGCTCGGGCCCCTTCAAGCTCAAGGACTACAACCCGGCCCAATACCTGATCCTGGAGCGCTACGAACACTTCTTCCGCCCCGACCGGCCTTATCTCGACGAGCTGATCTTTCAGTTCATGGATGACCCCAGCGCCATCATGATCGCGATGTCGCGCGGCGAGATGCAGTACTGGGGCTACGCCGATCAGCAGCGCAACATCATGCGCCTGGAGCAGCAAGCGACCCTTGGCATCACGCAGAAGGGTTACGAGGCGATCGGCCCCTTGAACTGGCTCGCTTTCAACGTCCGCAGCAAGCCCTTGAGCGAGGTGAAGGTCCGCCAGGCGATCGCTTACGCCATCGACAAGAATTTCATCATCAACAAGCTGTTCCTCGGACGGGCGAAGGACGCCACCGGTCCGATCGCGCCCGATGGCTTCTTCTATGACGGCAAGGTCGAGCGCTATGCCTTCAATCTCGACAAGGCGAACCAGCTGCTCGACGAGGCCGGCTACAAGCGTCAGGCCGACGGCACCCGCTTCTCGCTGACCTTGGACTGGAATCCCCAAGGCGGCAACGAAGAGGCGACGCTGCCGGCGCAATATCTCAAATCGCAGCTGCCCAAGGTCGGCATCGCCATCGAGCTTCGCCCCTCCGCCGATTTCCCGAGCTGGGCGAAGCGCATCGCCAACTGGGATTTCGAGCTGACCATGGATGAGGTCTTCAACTACCCCGACCCCGTGATCGGCGTGCAGCGGACCTATATCTGCGACAACATCAAGCAGGGCGTCATCTGGTCGAACACCCAAGGCTTCTGCGATCCTGAGGTCGATAAAACCTTCGCCGCGGCGGCGCTGGAAATCGACCCGGCCAAGCGCAAAGTGCTTTACGCCGAGGTGCAGAAGCGCCTTGCCGACGAGCTGCCGGTATACTGGCTGAACGAAATCGCCTACACCACCGTCTATGACAAGCGGCTCCGCAACCTGCCGCTGACCATCTGGGGCGCTATGGGTCCCTTCGACGAGGTTTACTGGGGGGAGAAAACCGGGTGACTCCGTCGGCGCTTTGCCGCACGGCCGAATGGTGCGGGGACGGGCAGGGTGAGCCCCGCGGCGTGACGCGCTGCCGC
>JASHUO010000363.1 GCA_030039975.1 Alphaproteobacteria bacterium | reverse complement strand
GATGATCTGCTTCACATGCGCCTTCACCGTGCTCTCCGACATCGACAGGGCATCGGCGATAAGCTTGTTCGACTTGCCTTGCGAGATCAGCGCCAGCACGTCGCGCTGCCGCCGCGTCAGCTCAGACCAGGGTTCGGCCTGGTGGTCCTCGCCTTCCCAGACGCCATGCGACTGCGCCGTGCTCTCGAGCAGCGACGAGGGCACATAGACGCCGCCGGCGAGCACCAGCTCAAGCGCGCCCATCAGCACCTTGAGGCTGAGGCTCGTGGGCAGGAAGCCGCGCGCGCCGGCGCTGAGGATCTGCCGCGCGCGGTGCGGGTTGGCGTTCTCGGCGATGATTACCGCCGGCGCGTTCGGCAAGGCGTCGCGCACCAGCTCGAGCTGAGCGAGGTCGACATGCTCGGCCGTCGCCGCGCCGAGGATGACGAGATCGACGCTGTCATTCGCGCCCAGGCTGCGCAGCATCTCCACGGCCGTCGGCCCGTCGGCGATGCGCCATTGCGGGTTGTGCTGCAGCAGCGCCAGCCGGAGGCATTCGCGCCTGAGCCGGCTGTGATCGATGATGGCGAGCGTGCAGGCGGCCGCGGCGGCGGCGCTGCCATTGCCGTTCGATGACCCCGGGAAAATCGAGTTCCCGTTCTTGTCGAGATGCCCCACCTGCTCCTCCATCCTTCCGGCACTCCCTGCCGGATCGACCTCGGGTAGCGCGATGCCGGTTCTGAGTGCTGTTTCGTCGCTTCGGGGTTTATCCAATTCCACGGCGACAGGATCGACGGTTGAGTCGTCCGAATGAAGTAAGGAATCGTGAAGTTTTGTAACAGTGTGTATCCGAAGGGAGGAGGCCGGATTTACCAGCGTTAACTGGGCTTTCACCCGGCTCTGGCAACCTCCGCGCAAACATGCCCCCACCCACCCCGCCGCTCGCCCTGTCGCCGGTCAACTTGGCGCTCCTGCAGCAGCGCCAGCCCAACCTCCCCGCGCGGTCCAGCGAGGGCGAGGACGCGCCCGCCTCCGGCCGGGGCGCGCCGGCGCCTTCGCCCGGAAATGGCCGGGGCCGCTTCGTCGACATCCTCGCCTGACCCGCTGATTCCTGATACCTCATCCCTGGCAAACACCCGGGGAGGAAAACATGCGGCTAGACGGCAAGGTGGCGATCGTCACCGGTGCGGGCTCGGGCTTCGGCGAGGGCATCGCCCGGCGCTTCGCCGAAGCGGGCGCGAAGCTCGTCGTTAACGATATCGATGATCGCGGCGGCGAGCGCGTCGCCGGCGAGATCGAGCGCAGTGCCGGCCAGGGCAGCGCGCTTTACGTGCGCGCCGATGTCGCCAGCGACGACGCCATGGCGGGTCTCGTCAAGCGCACGCTCGAGCGCTTTGGCCGCGTCGACATCCTGGTCAACAATGCCGGCATCACGCACAAGAACGGGCCGATGCTCGGCGTCGACGAGGCGACCTTCGACCGCGTCTTCGCCGTCAACGTCAAATCGATCTATCTCGCCGCGCGCCATGTCGTGCCGGTGCTGCGCCGCCAGGGCGGCGGCGCGATGATCAACATCGCCTCGACCGCCGGCCTTCGGCCGCGCGGCGGCCTCGTCTGGTATTGCGGCTCGAAGGGCGCCGTGATCACGCTGTCGAAGGCGATGGCGCAGGAGCTGGCGCCCGAGCAGATCCGCGTCAACGCGCTCTGCCCGGTCGCCGGCGATACGCCGCTGCTGCCGAGCTTCATGGGCGGCGACACGCCGGAGCTGCGCGCCAAGTTCCTCGCCTCGATCCCCTTGGGCCGCTTCTCCACCCCGCGCGACGTCGCCAATGCCGCGCTCTACCTCGCCTCCGACGAAGGCGCCTTCATCACCGGCGTCGCGCTCGAGGTGGATGGGGGGAGATGCATATAGACGACGGACGACAGAGGACGGACGACAGACGCTCTCTGTCCTCTGTCGTCCGTCGTCTGTCCTCTGACTAATGCCGGAAATGCCTCATCCCCGTGAACACCATGGCGATGCCGGCTTTGTCGGCAGCGGCGATGACGTCGTTGTCGCGCACGGAGCCGCCGGGCTGGATGACGGCGGTGGCGCCGGCGGCGATCGCCGCTTCGAGGCCGTCGGCGAAGGGGAAGAACGCGTCGGAGGCGACGACCGAGCCCTTGGCCGGACTCTCGGCAAGGCCTGCCGCCTTGCCCGCCTCTTCCGCTTTCCAGGCGGCGATGCGCGCGCTGTCGACGCGGCTCATCTGCCCGGCGCCGATGCCGACCGTGGCACCGCCCTTGGCGTAGACGATGGCGTTCGACTTCACATGCTTGGCGACGCGGAAGGCGAAGAGGAGGTCCGCGAGCTCGGCCTTTGTCGGCGCGCGCTTGGTCACGGTGCGCAGCACCGCCGCGGCGATGCGCCCATTGTCGCGGGTCTGCAAGAGATAGCCCCCGGCGAGCGAGCGCAAGGTCATGCCCGGCGCCGTTGGGTCGGGCAGGGCGCCCGCGATCAGCAGGCGGAGCTGCGTTCGGCGCTTCAGCGCGGCCGCTGCCTCGGGCGTGATCTCCGGCGCGATCACCACCTCGGCGAAGAGCTTCGCCATCGCTTCGGCGGTGGCGCCATCAAGCGCGCGGTTGACGGCGATGATGCCGCCATAGGCGCTGACGGGATCGCAGGCGAGCGCGCGCTGATAGGCCGCGCCGAGCGTCTCCGCCTCGGCCACGCCGCAGGGATTGGCGTGCTTGATGATGGCGACCGCCGGCGCCTCGAACTCGGCGACGAGCTCGAAAGCCGCGTCGGTGTCGTTGAGATTGTTGAACGACAGCTCCTTGCCTTGCACCTGCTCGGCCGAAGCGACGCCGGGACGGCGCTCGCCGGTGACATAGAACGCCGCCTGCTGATGCGGATTCTCGCCATAGCGCAGCTGCTGCTTGAGCGTGCCCTGCAGTGCCAGCACCGACGGAAAGGTGTCGCCGCGCTCGGCGGCGAACCATTGCGCGATGGCCGCGTCATAGGCGGCGGTGCGGGCATAGGCGAGGCCGGCAAGCCGGCGGCGAAGCGCAAGGCCGGTGGCGCCGTCGTGACGCTCGATCTCCTCGAGCACCGCGGCGTAATCCGCGGGATCGGTGATGACGACGACATCCTCGTGGTTCTTCGCCGCGCCGCGGATCAGTGCCGGACCGCCGATGTCGATGTTCTCAATGCATTCGTCGAAACCCGCGCCGCGCGCCACCGTCGCGGCAAAGGGGTAGAGGTTCGCGACCAGCAGGTCGATCGCACCGATGCCGTGGTGCTCGAGCGCGGCGCGGTGCGCGGCATGGCTGCGCCGCGCGAGCAAGCCGCCATGGATCGCGGGATGCAGCGTCTTGACCCGGCCGTCGAGCATCTCGGGAAAGCCGGTAACCGCCGCGACGTCGCGGACGCCGATGCCCGCTTCGGCGAGCGCCTTGGCGGTGCCGCCGGTCGAAACGATCTCGACGCCGCGCAGCGAAAGCGCGCGCGCGAAAGCGACGAGGCCGGTCTTATCGGAAACCGTGAGAAGCGCCCGCTTGATCGGGCGAAGTTGAGCATCGGACATCGGCAGCCCCGGCGGGAATCGGGGCCCGACGATAGGGCCCGCCCCGCGCCCGATCAAGGCGGCGCCGCGCCGCGGTGCGACGGCAAGAAGCAAGAGATAGCGGAATGCCCGGCAGTTTCATCGCCCCTCCCCCCTTGAGGGGGAGGGAAGGGAGGGGGGTCAGTTGCAGGGAATGATCGCGACATAGGGGGCATGACGTCGCAACCTTTTCTGCAATGTCGTGCCCTGCCTCACCCCCCACCCTACCCTCCCCCTCAAGGGGGGGAGGGGCCGTCAATTACTATCAGTTGCTAGCCGACAATTGACGACTGACAACTGAAGACTGACGACTGACGACTCACAACCAAAAGCTGACGGCTGACAGCCGATAGCTGACAGCTAACTATCCCTTCCCCTCGCGCCGCAGCGCCCATTTGACGCTGGCGCCGGCGGAGCCGACATGGCCGTCGAGCACCACTTGCTGCGACTTCCGCCGCTCGCCGCCGCCGAGATAGATGCTCTCCGCGAGGCTCATCACGGCGCCTTGCGCTCGGAGCCGCCAGCCAACCCCGCCGGGAAGGCGCAGTAACACCGTGGTGCCGTCTTGCGCCAGCGAGGCCTGAACCGTGGGGTGAAGATGGAAGCGGATGGCAAAGCCCTGCCCGGCGGGGCCGGCGAGTTGGTCCTCGCCGCGGAGGTCCTCGCCATCGGCTGCCAGGAAGAGCTGGCGCTGATGGACGAGACCGAAGACCGGCTCGTAGCCGTCATGGCTCGCCTTCAGCCAATGTGCGCCTTCCTGCTGCGCGCGCTCGCACAGCACCCGCCGCGGCCGCCGGCCGAAGCCGTCGCCGCCGCGGATCTCGGCGGAGTTGGTGTCGGCGACGATCAAGGTGGAATGGGCTGCGGTGGCGCGGGCGACGGCGCGCCATTCGGCGCTCGAGCCGCGATAGCCGCCGCAATTGACGATGAGCCGCTCGCGCCCATGGCTCATCTCGAACGACAAGGTGCCGGCATGCGCCTCATCGTCGAGGCCGGCGGGCGGCGGTGCGCCGGTATCGGCGAGCACCAGGCTGCGCCCCGCCTGCAGCCGCTGGAAGCCCGCATGGGGCGCCGAGAGCGGCGCGCGGCCCTTGGCTTCGGCGCGCGCCAGCGCCTCTTCGACCGCCTCGACGGCTTCCTCATCGGCGCCGTTGAAGAGGGCGAGCGCGCCGTCGCCGTGACGGAAGAAGCGCAGCATCGGCGCGCCGCGATCGATCGCCGCTTGCAGCGCCGCCGGCAGCTCCACGCCGGCCGCGCCCAATGCCGTGCGCGCCGCGATCAGCGAGCGCAGCGCGTCGAGCTGCGCGCGCGGGCTGCGCTCGACATGGCCGCCATCGGGCAGGATCTGCACCTCTGCCTCGCGCGCCATCAGGCGCGAGCCGCGTTCGAGCTTGCCGGAATGGCCGAGCGCGGCGGCAGCGGCGATCAATCCGGCGATCGCGGCGAGGCGCTTCGTGCCCGGCGCTTCGCGCCCGGCGACGCGGCCCAGATGGCGCGCCTGGCGCGCCATGCTGGCGAGGAGGGCGGCGGCGAGCGGTGCGTCCTCGCCGCGCCC
>JASHUO010000362.1 GCA_030039975.1 Alphaproteobacteria bacterium | reverse complement strand
CCCACCTGCGCACTCCCTCGCCAATCTGTCCTCTGTCGTCCGTCTTCTGTCCGCCGACACCGCGGGGTGGAGCAGCCCGGTAGCTCGTCAGGCTCATAACCTGAAGGTCAGAGGTTCAAATCCTCTCCCCGCAACCAGCATTACTTGCAGCCCGTCACGTCCAGCCGTGACGGGCTTCTTGTTGCCTGAAGGCGGATGATATGGCTGTGTCGCTACGCCGCCGCGTAAGCGCTTCTCTGCTTTATACGATGCTAACCCTTCAGAACGTGCGCAAAGCCGTCATGAAGTTGTCGCGCGGCTGCGATCGACAGCGTGAGAACCCTGATCCCTCTCTCGGTTTCAACCTCCACCTCGAGGACGCGCGATTGCTGATCGCCTTGCAAGCGCTCGCTTATGGAGACGACATTGCTGATGAACACAGATCTTTTCATAGCGCCCCTCCCGGCACGCATCGTCTGAGTTCTCCGGAGTCCGCCGCCGGTCTCACCGTCGTCGAACGGGGTTGTGGATGCTAGCGGCAGCTTGTTGATCAATCGTTTACTTGGCACAAGCTGAAGTAAGGTAGAGCCGCACAGGACACTATGCGGAGGAGTTCTTCACGGGTTCGCGGCCGAAGAACATCATCGAAGTTTATGAAATTGCACGAGACGCGCGACCCGGCATGTTGGACGGGAGGCGCCATGACCGCCGGTCAGTCCGGCACGAAATTCATCGCGATCCCGTTGATGCAATAGCGCTGATGGGTGGGCGGCGGACCGTCGTTGAAGACATGTCCGAGATGGCTGCCGCAGGTCGCGCAGTGGACTTCGGTTCGCACCATGCCGTGGGATCGGTCGGTCGACGTCTCGACGGCGCCGGCGACCGGCTCGTCGAAGCTCGGCCAGCCCGTGCCGCTCTCGAATTTGCGCTTGCCTTCGAACAGCGTCTGGCCGCAGCCGGCGCAGGAGAACTTGCCGGCCCGCTTCTCCCGGAGCAAGGCGCAGCTCCCGGGCGCCTCGGTGCCATGGGCTCGCATCACCTCATACTGCTCCGGGCTCAGAAGCCGTCGCCACTCGGCATCGCTGCGCGTGACCTTGTAAGCCTTGTCCATTGTCAGGCTCCGTCTGTTCGTCGGTCGAATACGCCTGGAGGCGTGCTTCTCGATGTGGTCGCCCGACCCGTCGCCGACAATGACGAGCGGCTGGACCTCGCTCGTCGCTTCATTAGAAACGGCAGCGCCGCCCGTCAATGAGACGTGTCTCCGTCGCCCGCGCGGAACATCGCCCGCGGCCCGACCTAGTCTCCGTCGATCGCTGAGGGCGGCGGATCGGGTGATCACCCGATGCACCCTGGCTATTCGCCTGACGCGGCGCCTTCCGATCGCGTGATCTGCAGCTCTCAGGCGATTTCTCGGCCACCGCTCAGCGATCCACCCGATGCCCTTTCTTGAGGCTGTCGCGCCAAACTCGCACGGAAATCACGAAACGGAGTGACGTCTGGCCACGGCACTCCGCCTGGCGCGGGCGCGGCGGACATCGCCGCTCCCGCGCCCTTTTCATTGCGCCGTTCTCACACTGCGTCAGCGTGGCGACGAACTCCCCGAGGCGGTCGATGCCGGGTGTTCTTCCTGCTCTTTCACGATGACCGACAGGGCAGGCGCCTCTTTGACATTTGCCTTGTCGGAGGTTGCAAACTCTTGCGTGCGCTGCCCGACGCTCTCGCCGACCCCCGGGGCGATCCGGCTGTATTTCGCGACGATGGCGGCGGAGCGTTTGGAGGGGCCGGCGCCGGCGTCCTCGACGAACGGCGGCTCCAGCTCGAAGAGCTGGACGGTGCTTTTCGTCACGACGCATCGCAGCGGCGTGAACAATGCGTACTCCGGACCGCTGCCGGGCTTCTTGCGGTGAATCGGATGCCACTCTCCGATAAAAATCGATTCGTAGGATTGCGGATTTTGCTGATTGTGCATCAGGACATAGTCCCATCGACGAATCTTCGTCGGCGACGCCTCGACATCTTCGGCCGCCGCGAACGCGCCTTTCACGTCGTCGGTGGCATCGTGGAGCTGCGTCCGGACCGGCACGTTCAGATAAAGGGTCTCGCACGCTCTGTCGAAATCGTGGGCACGGGCGAGAAGGAATTCGCTTTCTGCCACCTTTATCTTGTCGCTGGCGAGCACTTTTCCGTTCGAATCCCCTTTCCCGCATCCCGTCGCCGCCAGAACGCCGATCAACATCGCGCCGGCGAGCAGCTGGGATGGCGACCTTCTCATCTTCATGATCGCCTCCTGCCAGAGGGTCCCATCTCGACGACCTCGCGCTAGCCCGAGTGCTTGGTGAAAACCCCGATCAAGCTCAGGCTGGAGACAGAGGACGATGAGCTTCATGTCGGACTCGATGCCACCCGTTTACGATCGCGCCCCGGGGTGCGGCATCGGGCCGCCAACGGATTTTGCCGGGAAATCCTCCCTATCGCACCGCGGGGCGCAGAGGCTCGCGGAAAAAGCGAGGATTTCGCCTCTTGGCCATGTCGGGATATCGGATGGATACCCGAACCAAAGCCAGGGGACGGTTTGCGTTCGCAAAGCCGGCTACAGGCAATTTTTCCGAGCAATGGGCTATCCGCCGGATGTATGGCGGGCGGCGCTGCGGACATGCTTGCAGCGCCGACGCCACGAGGGGCGTTCCCGATTCCCGGCTTCGCATCGTCGCGACGATCGGCAAGGAGAAGGGCCTGTTCCATGACGCTCAAACACATGCCAATTGCCGTGGCGATCGCTTCGACACTGCTGGTCGCGGGCTGCGCCTCCAACAACCCGCCGCAGCTCGCGGGCGGCACCGTGCCGAACGAGGCAGGGATGCAGGAGGACCAGCTGGCCGGACGGACTGCGATGGTTTGGCGGGCCGCCAACCTCAACCCGCGCGCCTATACCCGCTTCATCGTCAGCCCCGTCCAGATCTACCAGGGCGCCGATGCCAAATGGGGTGACTCGACCGTACAGGACCGCCAAGAGATGGCGCAGTACCTGCAGGCTCAGTTCATCCGAGTGCTTCAGCAGCGCAACCAACTCGCCTATACGCCTGGGCCGGGCGTGGCGCGGATCAATCTGATCCTTGCCGGGCTCGCCGACAACATCCCGGTCGCAGCCACCGTAAGCCGTTTGGCGCCGGCCGGACTCGTCATCAATGCCGCCAAGAGCGTCGGTGGGCAGCCGGGGAGCTTCACCGGTTCGGTGACGGTCGCGGGCTCGATCGTCGATTCGCAAAGCAATGCGACGCTGATCAGCTTCATCCAGAAGCGCAGCCCGGACGCACTGAACATCGGCGCTACTCTGTCGTCGCGTGATGCGTGGGAGGGCGCGATAAGCCAGGCGGCCGATGCGTTCAAGAAGCGGCTCGAAGAGATCCAGACCAAGGGCGCGTAACACCGCCGGGCCGGGTCGCTGCCGGAGGGAGCGCGGGAGCGCGCGGCCACCCGATCGGGAAGTGCTGCGCGCTCCCCTACGGCTTCTTTCCGGGAGGGCTGGGCAATTGCCCCGATGTCCTTCGGCCCCGAGCGCGTGAGATCAATGGGCGGTACCCGACAGGTCCCCGACGGCCTCGCGCCCCGTGCTGCGAGGCTGACTGCCTCGGAAGGCGGCAGGACCTGCTGTGTTGCCGTGCGGCAGGAATGAGAAAGGGATTGCGCATGAACGAGGCGGCGCCCGCGACGACCCCGACCCCGGCGGATCCCGCGCAGGGACGCCGCACCGACCCGCTCGAGGCGTGGCGCGCCGGCTGGGGCGCCGCCTCGGGCAACCCGGCGTTATGGCCCGGCGCACAATTGGCGCAGCAAGCCTTCGACTACTGCGTCGATGCCTGGCAGCGTTCCGTGCTGTTCCTCGATGTGCTGCGCCAGAGGGGAAACAACCACTTCGAGCACAATGCCGAGCAGGTGCCGAACGTCCTCAACTTCGAGTTCGAGCTGGTCATGGGCGGGCGCGAGCTCGAGCGTCCGGTGAATTACGGTCTCGTCCGCATCGTACCGCCGGCGGGCGTCACGATCGATCCGCGCAAACGGCCCTTCATTGTCTTCGACCCGCGCGCCGGGCATGGCCCCGGGATCGGCGGCATGAAACATGACAGCGAGATCGGCGTCGCCCTTGCCGCCGGCCATCCCTGCTACTTCGTCGGCTTCGTGCCCAATCCGGTACCCGGCCAAACCGTCGAGGATGTTTGCCGTGCCGAAGCCCTCTTCGTCGAGAAGGTGGTTTCGCTGCATCCGGAGGCGGAAGGCAAGCCGGTGCTGATCGGCAATTGCCAGGCGGGGTGGCAGATCATGATGATGAGCGCCATCCGCCCCGACCTCGTCGGCCCGATCATGCTCGCCGGCTCGCCGCTCTCTTACTGGGCGGGGGTCCATGGCAAGAATCCGATGCGCTATCTCGGCGGCACGCTGGGCGGCACCTGGCTCACCGCGCTGGCCGGCGATCTCGGCCATGGCATCTTCGACGGCGCCTACCTCGTCGGCAATTTCGAAGATCTCGATCCCGCCAACACGCTGTGGAAGAAGAACTACAACGTCTATTCGAAAATCGATACCGAACCCCCGCGCTTTCTCGAATTCGAGAAATGGTGGGGCAGTCCGGTGCTGCTCAATGCCGTCGAAATGCAGGGGATCGCCGATCAGCTGTTCGTCGGCAACAAGCTTGCGACCGGGGAACTCTATACCTCGGACGGCATCCGCGTCGATCTCCGGAACATCAAGTCGCCGATCATCGTTTTTTGTTCTTGGGGCGACAATATCACCCCGCCGCAGCAGGCGCTGGACTGGATCCTCGACCTCTACGATCGCGACGAAGAGATCGTCGCCAATGGCCAGACCATCATCTACGCGCTGCACCAGACCATCGGCCATCTCGGCATCTTCGTCTCCGCCAAGGTCGCGACCAAGGAGCATGAAGAGTTCGCGCAAACGATGGACCTCATCGATGTGCTGCCGCCTGGCCTTTATGAAGCGGTGATGACGAAGAAGAGCCCGGAAACCACCCACGCCGAGCTCGTCTCGGGCGATTACGTGGTCCATTTCGAGGCGCGCACGCTCAATCACATCCGTGCCTTGGGCGGCAATGATGCCGAGGATGATCGGCGCTTCGCCACCGTCGCCCGCGTGTCGGAGATGAATCTGGGCCTTTATCGGACCTTCGTCAGTCCCATGGTCCGCATGATGACGACGGATCAGTCGGCGGAATGGCTGCGGCGCCTGCATCCGCATCGCGTGCGCTTCGAAGGATTCTCCGACCAGAACCCGCTGATGCGGCCGATTGCCAAGGTCGCCGAGACAGTGCGCGAACAGCGGCGCCCGGTGAGCGATGACAATCCCTTCCTCGCGGTTCAGCGCGCTATGTCGCAGCAGATCATCGACGCGCTCGATCGCTACCGCGACGCGCGCGACTGGTGGACAGAAGCCGTGTTTATGACGGTTTACGGCTCGCCCGTCCTGCAGGCGCTGGTTGGGCTGGGCTCCGATACGGCGACGGCGCGCCAACGCATCGGCCGTGACCTGTCACGCGAGGCCGCGGCGACAAAAGCCGCGGGAGAGCTGGAAGCGCGTATGGAGCATGGCGGCTTGCCGGAAGGCACCATCCGCGCGCTCGTCTATATCGGCCTGGGTCGCACGGTGAGGGGAGCCGACGAGCGCACCTTCAATCTCCTGCGGCAGTTCCGGGCGAGCCGGCCAGAGAGTGCGCGCATGAACATCCCGCATTTCAAGCAACTGCTGAGGGATCAATATCTCATGCTGCGCCTCGACG
>JASHUO010000361.1 GCA_030039975.1 Alphaproteobacteria bacterium | reverse complement strand
GAGAATAAGTATTTGGGGCGCGAAGCGCGCCATTCTTCCCTTCTCTGTGATCTCCGTGCCTCCGTGGTGAGTCTTTCTCTGCTGCAAGCGCGACGACAAATGCGATTGCCCTGGGGGTGAAGCGGCGTCGGCGCCCCTCACCCTCCCAGCGCTGCGCGCTGGGCCCCTCCCTCTCCCGCAGGGGGAGAGGGGAAGCTGGTGCGATGTTGCCTACGAGCCTCATATTGCGAGGGCCGCGGCGATGGCGGTGCGGTCGAGGCCTTTGCGGCCGATGACGACGAGGCGGGTCGCGCGCGCTTCGCCGGCGCGCCAGGGCCGGTCGAAATAATGCTGCAGTCGCGCGCCGACGGCCTGAACGACCTGGCGGAACTCTTTGCCGGGGATATCGAGGAAACCCTTGAGCCGCAGCACGTCATGCGCGGCGAGCACGGCGCCGATGCGGTGGAGAAACCGCTCGGGATCGGCGACGGGTCCGCGCGCCACGACGAAGCTCTCGAAATCATCGTGGTCATGCACGCCATCGAGATCGTGATGCGACGGTCGGTTGGCGAGATCCTCCTCCGCCGCGGCGACAAGGCCGAGCAGCAGGCCTGGCGGCACCGCGCCGCCCTGGCTGCGCAGCAGCTTCACCGCGGGACGGAGCCGGCCGCGCAGCGCCGCTTCGACAGCATCGAGCGCGGCCGGCGCCAGCAGATCGGCCTTGTTGAGCAGCACGAGATCGGCCGAAGCGAGCTGATCGCCGAACACTTCCTCGAGCGGGTTGTCGTGATCGAGCGCGGGATCGGCGGCGCGCTGTGCCGCGAGTGCCGCGGGATCATCGGCAAACCGCCCCTCCGCCAGAGCCGCGGCATCGATCACGGCGACGACGCCATCGACGGTGGCGCGCGCCTTCACCTCGGGCCAGGCGAAGGCCTGCACTAGCGGCTTCGGCAAAGCGAGGCCGGAGGTCTCGATGACGATGTGCTCCGGCGGATCGGGCCGCGCCAGCAAGCGCTCGATCGTCGGCAGGAAATCCTCGGCGACGGTGCAACAGAGGCAGCCATTGGCGAGCTCGATCACATCCTCGTCGCGGCAGCTCGCAGCGCCACAGCCGAGCAGGATCTCGCGGTCGATGCCGAGCTCGCCGAACTCGTTGATGACGAGGGCGATGCGCCGCCCTTCGGCATGCTGCAGCAGGTGGCGGATGAGGCTGGTCTTGCCGGCGCCGAGGAAGCCGGTGACGATGGTGGCGGGGAGCTTGCGCATCAGCCCACCTCCTTCAGCACCAGTGGCAGACCGGCCGCGATGAAGACGACGCGCTCGGCGCGCTCGGCGACGCTCTGGTTGAGGCGTCCGGCATCGTCGCGGAAGCGGCGCGCCAGCGCGTTCTCCGGCACGATGCCGAGGCCGACCTCGTTGGCGACGAAAACGACGGGGCTTTCAAGACGCGGCACCGCGTCGAGCAGCGCGGCGATCTCGCTCTCGACCGCGCGTCCGGCGGCGAGCAGGTTCGCGAGCCAGAGGGTGAGGCAATCGACCAGGATGGGCCGATCGGCGCGGCTTTCGCGGCACAGCGCCGGCGCGAGCGCCAGCGGCTCCTCGACCGTTTCCCACAGCGCGCCGCGGCGTTCGCGATGGCGCCGGATGCGCTCCGCCATCTCCGCATCGCCGGCCTCGGCGGTGGCAAGATAGAGCGCGCGCGGCGCGGCCTTCGCCACCAGCGCTTCGCCATAGCGGCTCTTGCCCGAGCGCGCGCCGCCGAGCACGAGCGTAACGCGCGGCAGGCGCAGAGCGGGCGACGCGGCAGAATAGGGATCGATTCGTTCCGACAAGACGCTCCTCCGCCCGAGGATCATCGGCTGAGACCATGCGACAAGGAGGTCTCCTGGCTCGGGGTCGTGGATCGCGGCGCCTTCCCGGCCGATTCGCACCGGCCAGTGGCTCTCTTGCCGCGATCTCGCCGCTTACAGTTGCGGGGGCAGCGCCGGCATCGCACCGGCTTCCCTGTCTCGTCGCGAGGGGACGCTAGCACGTGGCAGGGGGCGAAGGAAGTCGTCAGTTATCAGTTATCAGTTGTCAGTTCTCAGATCGCTGACGACTGACAACTGAAAACTTCCCTAGGCGCGTACCTCCTGCCGCTGGAACCCGACATAGGCGCCGACGAAGAGGAAGATGGCGCCGGCGACGAGGCCGGTGACTTGCGGCCAGACCAGCAGCAGGCTTTGCGCGAGCGGCAGCGGCGCGCCCATCAGCGCGCCTTGGAGCTGCTCCAGGAAGACCGGGCCGAGCGCGCGCGTGCCGGGATGGAGGATGCCGAGCAGCGCCTCGCCGAAGAGCGTGTTCGGCGAGATGCGCGACAGCGCCTGCTGGAACTCGAGCCGCCCCAGATTCGGCAGGCCAAGCAGCAGCTCCGCCGGCGATGTCGGGTAGATCGCCTGTGCGATGAAGCGCACGATGATTGGCCATAATACGCTCACCAGCAGCCACAGCCCGAGCGCGGCCAGCGCCGAGGTCGCGGCCGAGCGGAACAGCACCGAGCAGAACAGCGCCACCGCGAGCCACAGCCCGCCATAGGCGATGGCGACGGCGAGGAAAGCGAGGCCGCGCAGCATCTCCTCGCCGCTCGGCGGCACGCCGAGCATGACGAGGCCGAGCCCCATGATCAGCAGCCACAGCGCGACGAGGCCGATGGCGAGCGTCGCGAGCCCGGCCAAGAATTTTCCCAGCAGCAGCGCGTCGCGATAGATCGGCTGCGCCAGAACGCGGCTCAAGGTGCGGCGGTTGAACTCGCTATTGATCGCATCGAAGCCGAGGCCGATGGCGACGAGCGGAATGAGGAAGCCCAGCACTGCGATGAAGGAGGGCAGCGGCTGATGCGCATGGGTGAAGAGGCGCAGGAAGAGGAAGGGGTCCTGCTGGGTCGTGGTTTTCAGATCCTGGATCGCGGTATAGACGGCGCCAATGCCGGTGAGCAGAACCAGCCATTCGAGGATGAGCATCCGCGCGCTGCCGAGGTGATCGGCGAGTTCCTTGACGAAGACGGCGCCGAGCCCGGTCCAGGGCGAGCCGCTACGCGTAGCCATGGTCACCCTCGAAATAGCGGCGATAGATGACATCGAGGCTCGGCTCGATGGCGACGAGCTGCAGCAGCGCGCCGCCGGCCGCCAATACCGCGCGCGCGAGACCGGCGCGCAGATCGCGGTCGGCGATGACGAGAGCGCGGTCGGTGCCGCGCTCGACCACCTGCTGCACGCCGGGAAGCGCCGCCAGCGCCGCGGCCGGCACCGGCCCTGCGGTCGCCACCTCGATGCTGAAGCCGCCGCCCAGCACCTGCTGCGCCAGCTCGGCGACGGTGCCTTGGAGCACGATGCGGCCTTGATGGAACAAAGCGACGCGGTCGCACACCGCTTGCACGCGGTCGAGGAGATGGGAGGAGAGCAGCACGGCGATGCCGTCGCGCTTCATGTCGCGGATGATGTCGAGCAGCTCGAAGGTCGCTTGCGGATCGAGGCCCGAGGTGGGCTCGTCGAGAATGGCGATGTCGGCGCCTTTGAGCAGCACCTCGGCGAGGCCGAGGCGCTGCTTCATGCCGCGCGAGAAGGCCGCGGTCTTGAGCTCCTTGGCGCCGGCGAGGCCGACGCGGCCCAGCGATTCGTCGATGCGCTTGTCGATCTCGGCGCGCGGCAAGCCAGCGAGGCGCGCCATATAGCGGAGATTCTCGCGCGCGCTGAGCGTGTCGTAGAAGCCCACGGAATCCGGCAGATAGGCGACGCGCCGCTTCACCGCCAGCGGATCGCGCCGCGGATCGAGCCCATGCACCTGCAGCTCGCCGGCGCTCACTTCGGTGAGGCCGAGCAGCATCAGGATGGTGGTGGTCTTGCCGGCACCGTTGGGGCCAAGCAGGCCGAAGATCTCGCCGCGCCGCACGGTGAGGTCGATGCCGTCGACGGCGGCAACCGTGCCATAGCGCTTCTGCAGCCGCCGCGCTTCGATGACAGTTTCGCCCGTCGCCATCGCTCAACGCCGGCCGTAGCGCGCCACCGCGCCCACCGCCACCAGCAGCGAAGCGGCGATGATGCCAATGCCGACGACGCCCCATAACGTCGAGGTCGACACGGTGATGCGGAAATCCGCATTGGTCGAAGCGCCTTCGCTGTTGGCGCTCAAAGTCGTCATGTAGTCGCCGGCGAGCGCTTTCGCCGACGGCGTCAGCAGCGCCTCGACGGTGCGCTTCTGACCCGGGGCCAAGCTGTCGACCTTCTTCGGCTCGAAGCTCACCTTCCAATCCTCGGGCGGCGAGCCGGAGAGCTCGACATCGGTGGCGGGCGCGGTGCCGGTGTTGCGCAGCACGAGGTTGATCGGCGTCGCCTTGCCCGCCTCGGCGTCGGCGCTGAGCCGGCCCTGATCGCCGGCGAGCTGCAGCTTCGGCGCGCCGGTGATATGCATGGTCAGCATGGTGTCGGCGGTCGCCTGCTCGGCGGAGGCGCGGACATGCACGGGATAGTCGCCTGCCGGCACATCGTCGCGCGGATGGACGTTGACCTTAAGGTCGCGGCTTTT
>JASHUO010000360.1 GCA_030039975.1 Alphaproteobacteria bacterium | reverse complement strand
AGCAGCTTCAGCCGCCGCGCCGAAAGCAGGTGATAGGTTGCCGGCGTGTGCGGGCAATTGACCGAGACGATGTCGACCCGCGCCAGCATCTGGTCGAGGCTCTCCCAATATGTGGCCTCGAGCTCCTGCTCGACCTCCTCCTGGACGCGGCGCCGGTTGTGGTAGTGGATCGAGAGCCCGAAGCCGCGGGCGCGCCGCGCCACGGCCTGGCCGATGCGGCCCATGCCGACAATGCCGAGGCGTTTGCCCCAGAGACGATGGCCGAGCATGAAGGTCGGCCCCCAACCCATCCATTTGCTCTCGCGGATGAGCCGCTCGCCCTCGGCGAGCCGGCGTGCCGTCGCGAGGATGAGGGCCATGGTCATGTCGGCCGTGTCCTCGGTCAGCACCGCCGGTGTGTTGGTGACGGTGATGCCACGCGTCCGGGCGCTGGCGATATCGATATGGTCGACGCCGTTGCCGAAGGAGGCGATGAGCTTGAGGCGCGGCCCGGCCTGGGCCAGCAGCGCCGCGTCGATGCGGTCGGTGATGGTCGGCACCAGCACATCGGCCTGCTGCGCCGCTGCCACGAGCTGGGCCTGGGTCAGGGGGGTGTCGTCGAGATTAAGCCGCGTGTCGAACAGCTCCATCATCCGCGTCTCGATCGCATCGGGCAGCTTGCGCGTGACGATGACCAGCGGCTTCTTCGACGGCATCGGCTCCCTCACGGCGGCCGTTTCCGGCCTCTATCGAGAAGCCCATACCAAGCGCCGCTCCGGGTGTCCAGCCTGGGGCGAGTGGAGCGTTTCAGGCACCCCCTGCCGCCCCATTTTGCCGCGTCGGCGAGGCTCGGCTTGACCCAGGGAATCAGCGGGTTTAGAGGATCATTCCGTGCTGAGCCTTTTTCGCGGCCGCTCGACCCTCCTAAGCCTGCCCTGGTGGCTGGCGATCCTGACGCTTCTGCATGGCCTCGCCCATGACGCCGGCGCCGCCGAAAAGGCGCTGCCGTTGCCGCGCTTCGTCAGCTTGCGCGAGGACGAGGTGAATCTGCGCTCCGGCCCGGGCGAGCGCTACCCGATCGACTGGGTTCTGACCCGCAAGGGCATGCCGGTGGAGATCCTGCAGGAATTCGACGTCTGGCGGAAGATCCGTGACGCGCAGGGGAGCGAGGGCTGGGTGCATGAGCGCATGGTCAGCGGCGCGCGCACCGTGATGGTCACGGGGGCGATTCGCACGCTCCACGCCGACCCCGACTCGGCCGCGCCCGCCGTCGCCCGCGCCGAGCCCGGCGTCATCGGCGACCTCCTTGAATGCCGCGACGCCTGGTGCCGTATTGACGCGCAACACGTCAAAGGCTGGGTCCAGCGCAGCGAGGTCTGGGGGGTCTACGCGGCGGAGCCGGTTCCGTAGTACCGTCTGGGCGACGGCTCGAACGGAAAACCGCGAGGAGGGGAGGATGGGCGTTCTCGACGGCAAGACCGCTTTGGTCGCCGGCGGTACCAGCGGCATCGGCGCGCGCATCGCCGAGCGCTTCGTCGGCGAGGGCGCCCGGGTGGTGATCGCCAGCCCTTTCGCCGACGAGGGCGAGGCGCTGGCGGCAAAGCTCGGGCCCGGGGCGCGCTTCTGGCGCGCCGACGTCGCCGAGGAATCCCAGGTGAAGGCGCTGGTCGAAGCGACGCTCGACGAATTCGGCCGGCTCGATTGCATGGTCAACAATGCCGGCATCGCCGGGCGCTTCGGCGGCATCGCCACGCTCGACATGGCGCAGTACGAACGCACGCTCGCCATCGTGCTGCGCGGCGTGGTGCTCGGCACCAAGCACGCGGCGGCGGCGATGCTGCGCCAGGGCTCCGGCAGTATCGTCAATACCGGCAGCGTCGCCGGCTCGCGCGCGGGCTACGGCCCCTACGATTATTCCGCGGCCAAGGCGGCGGTGATCCACTTCACTCGTTGCGTCGCGATGGAGCTGGGCGAAAAGGGCGTGCGCGCCAACAGCATCTCGCCCGGCGGCATCGTCACGCCGATTTTCGCCAAGGCGCTGAACCTGCCTGCGGAGCAGGTGGGGCAGACCTTCGCGCCGCTTGAGCGGGCGCTCGCCCGCTGGCATCCGATCCCGCGCGCCGGAAAGCCGGACGACATCGCCGATGCCGCGCTCTTCCTGGCCAGCGACGCGTCGAGCTTCGTCAATGGCCATGATCTCGTCGTCGATGGTGGGCTCGTCGCGGGGAGAAGCTGGGCGATGCAGCGTGCCGCGACCGCCGAGCTGATGGCGGCGCTGCGGCCGGAGGCTGCGCCATGAGCGGCCGCATCCACCTCTCCGTCGCCGAGGCGCGTGCGCTCGGCGAGGCGGCGCTCGCCGGTCTCGGCTACGATTCGGGCGAGGCGCGCATCATCGCCGATCACGTCATCGACGCGGCGCTGTGCGGTTACGAATATTCCGGCCTCGCCAAGATCCTCAACATTCCCGAGCATGCGCGCTTCAAGCTGCCGCGGCGGCCGCTCAGCGTGCTGCACGAGACGGCGATCTCGACGTTCTATGACGGCGGCAACAATGTCGGCATGCTGGCGCTCGATTACGCGACCGATGCGGTGATCGCCAAGGCGCAGCGGAACGGCATGGCCGTAGTCGGCCTCACCAACAGCTGGGTGAGCGGACGCAGCGCCTATTACGTCGAGCGCATCGCGCGCGCCGATCTCGTCGCGATCCATACGGCGAGCAGCTCGCGCGCGGTGGCACCGCTGGGCGGCCTGCGCCCCATTCTCGGCACCAATCCCATCGCCTTCGCGCTGCCCGCGGCGCATGACGTCGTCGTCTTCGACATGGGAACCTCCGCCTTCATGATGACCGAGCTGGCGCTGCGCGAGCGGCTGGGGCAGCTCTTGCCCGAAGGCGTCGCGATCGATCCCGCCGGCAAGCCGACGCGCGATCCGTCAGAGGCAAAGCGCGGCGCGCTGCTCCCCTTCGGCGCCCATAAGGGCTTTGGCCTCGCGCTGATGGTGCAGGCCCTCGGCGTGCTCGCCGGCTCCGCCTTGGATGTCGACCGCGACAACGGCTACCTCTTCCTCGTGCTGAAGCCCGACCTGCTGCGCCCGCTCGACACCTTCAAGCGCGAGATGACCGAGCTGATCGAGCGCGTCAAAGCCACGCCGCGCCAGCCTGCAGTGAGCGAGATCCGCATCCCCTCGGAACAAGCCTTCCGCAACCGCGCCCGCGCCCTGCGCGAAGGACTCGAGATCGACGAAGCGGTCTATGAGGCGCTGCAGCGGCTTTGCGGCAAGTAAGAGTTGTCAGTTATCGGTGATCAGTTTTCGGCCGTCAGCTCAAGGCGAACGCGCGACGCGCGTTCGTCGGCGGCGGCGGCAGCGATTGCGCAGCAATCGCGGGAGCCGCACCGTGCGGGCTAGCCTCGATGGCGTCAGCCTCACCCCAAATCCTCCGCCAACGCCGCGCGCACCGCTTCGGGCATCATCGCGAGATGGCCGTAATTCGGGTGGTCGATGCCGACCAGCACCTCTGTGCCGGGCGCGCGGAAGCGGGCCTTCTGCGCTTGCGTCAGCGGAAAGCGCAGGAACTGCACCG
>JASHUO010000359.1 GCA_030039975.1 Alphaproteobacteria bacterium | reverse complement strand
CTCCATTTCATGTCATTTCGCTTGAGGAGAGGATCGATGGCACGCCGCCGCAGCATTCACATCGAGGGATTCAAGCACGCCAATCCGATTCCGAACGCCTGCCGCATCGGCAATCTTCTCATCTCCGGCGTCATTCTCGGCACCGATCCCAAGACCGGGAAGGTTCCGCCGACGCTGGAGGAGCAGTGCACGCACATGTTCGCCCACATGAAAGCGATCGTCGAAGCCGGCGGCGGCACCACCGATGACATCATCAAAATGACGGTGTGGCTCAAGGACCGCTCGCAGCGAAAGCCGGTCAATGACGAGTGGCTCAAGATGTTCCCGGACGAGCATTCGCGCCCGGCGCGCCACGCCTTGCCGATGAGCGGCGGCGACGGGCCGGCGCTGGTGCAATGCGACTTCACCGCAGTCATCGGCGGGTAGCAGGAGCGCGGACCCATGGCCCAGTATCTTGCCTTCGATCCCCATCCGCGGACGCCGAACCCGTTGCCGCCGCCCGCGAGCTGCGATGCCCAATTCCACGTTTTGGGAAGCCGCGAGAAATATCCGGTCCGCCCGGGCGCGGCCTATGAGATGCCGAGCGCAACCTACGAGGCGGCGCTCCGGATGCATCGGGCACTCGGCATCGGGCGTGGTGTCATCGTCCAGACCACCACCTATGGCGCCGACCACAGCGTCGTTCTCGACGCGCTTGCCGCCATGGGACCGAACTATCGCGGCTGCGCCAATGCTCTGGTCTTCGCCGAAGCGGATGACGCCTATCTCGCGCGGCTGCATGATGCCGGCATCCGCGGCGCGCGCTTCAGCTTTCGCAAGGAACTCGGCGCCGTTCTCAGCGATCGGGACTACGAGCGCGCCATCGCCCGCATTCGCGAGCTCGGCTGGTATGTCAAGATCCAGCCCGAGAAGGACGGCATCGTCAGCAGCGTCGAGCGCTATGAAAAGCTGACGATCCCGGTCCTTATCGACCATATGGCGCGGCCCGACCCGCGGTCCGGTGCAAAGGATCCCAACCTCAAGAAGATGCTCGAGCTGCTGAAGCGGGGCAATTTCTGGGTCATGCTGTCCCTGGGCGAGAAGACCTCGAAGGCGGGATATCCCTGGAACGATGTCATACCGATCGCGCGCGCCTATATCGAAGCGGCGCCGGACCGTTGCGTTTGGGCAAGCGACTGGCCCCATCCGGTGTCGACGGTGCAGCCTCCCAACGATGCCGATCTGCTCGAGCTGTTTTATCGCTATGTCCCGGAGGACGCCGAAAGACGAAAAATCCTCATCGACAACCCGGCCATGCTCTTTGGGTTCGAGTGACGAGCGCGACGGTCGCGCGGCTCACCGCGTCGCGTGCTCGCGGAATTCCTGCGGCGCTGGCTCGCCCCATTGCGAGGCGGTGTCGATGACCGCGCGCACCAAATTGGGCGCGGTCTCGGCGTTGAGCACGTCGGTGTCGGTCCAGTGCTCGTGGCAGCGGTCCCAGGGGTCGTACCAGTAGTCATAGACCTGGCTGCCGAGGCGATGGCGGCCGATGCCCCAGGTGTGGCGATAGCCTTTCTGGCGGAGATGGGCGTGGCCGAGCATCACATCGTCGATGTCCTGGACCTCGAAGGAGAGATGGTTGAGCCCCTGCTTCTTGCCCTGGATGCAGTAGAAGACATGGTGGTCGACATAGTCGGCACCGCGGTCGCAGCGATTGAAGGAGCCGACGAGGTTGCCGGGCTCGCCGGCATAGACATCGTCGGAGCAGAGCAGGCCGAGCTTTTCGCGGTACCATTGCACCGTGCGGCGTAGCTCGGTGCTCATCAGCACCATATGGCCGATGCGCTTCACATGCGCCGGGCCGGCCGCGGGGCGCATCAACTCGCCCTTGCGGCGATAACGGTCGGCGCCGTCATTGAGCAGCTGGCGTCGCACCGGCAGCGGCGCCGGCGCGGCGGTGCCGTGGACGACCTCGATCTGGAAACCGAGCGGGTCGGTGAGCCGCACCCGGCTGCCGCCGCCGGGCTCGTCGAGCCGCTCGACCGCAACCCCTTCGCTTCGTGCCAGCGCTTCGAGATCGGCCGCGCTCCGGGCGTAGAAGCCGGCGCCGATGAAAGCCGGCTCGCCGCGCTCGACGATGTAGAGGTGGTGGGTCGGGTCGGTGCCGCGCATATAGAGCGCGGTCGCCGTCCGCTCCGCCCGGACCATGCCGAAATCAAGGAGGAACGCTTCCGCCCGGTCGAGATCGGGCCGGCGCACGCGCCCATAGGCGATGTCGCTTACCTTGATGCCCGTCATGGCTCCTCCCGCTCCCCCGTCTACTCCGAGCATCTAACCACGACCCGGCGCGGGCGGGAAGCCGGGTGCTCGCGGGCGGTCAGTGCCCTGCCACGGGGCCGGCGCCGGGGTCGGGCTTGCGCATCAGGAACACCAGCGGCAGCAAGCACAGGAACATCACGCCGAAGAGCCAGAAGCTGTCGATGTAGGAGAGCAGCGCTGCTTGCTGCTGCACGATGTCGTAAAGCTTGGCCTGGGCGTGCTGCAGCGCATCGGCGGCGCTGGCCGAGCCGGCGAGATAGGTCTGCTGCAGGTTTTGGATCGTCGCCTGGTAGGCGTCGCTATAGGGCGTCACATGCTCGATCAGCATGTTCTGATGATATTGCTGGCGCCGCGCGATGAGGGTGGTGGCGACGGAGATGCCGACGCTGCTGCCGATGTTGCGCATCATGTTGATGATCGCCGAGGCGTTGTTCGACTTCTCCGGGGCGAGGCCGATATAGGCGACGGTGTTGATGGGAATGAAGAGGAAGGCCAGCCCCGCCGATTGGTAGACGCGCGCCCAGGCGACCGTGTTGTAGTCGATCTCGGCATCGAACCGCGTCATCCACAGCAGCGCGGCGCCGGTGGCGAGGAGGCCGAAGCCGATGAGGAGGCGCGCATCGACGCGCGATACCAGCGCGCCGACCACCGGCATCAGCACCATGATGCCGAAGCCGCCGGGCGAGATCACCAGCCCGGCATCGGTCGCGGTGTACCCGAGCTGCGTCTGAACGAAGAGCGGCAGCAGCACCGTACTGCCGAGCAGGATGAAGCCCAGCATGAACATCAGCAGATTGCCGACGGCGAAATTGCGGTTGCCGAGAATGCGCAGATCGACGATCGGATCGTCGCGGTATAGCTCCCAGACGATGAAGGCGCCGAGCCCCAGCGCCGCGGTGATCGCGAGATAGGTGATGAACGAAGAAGAGAACCAGTCGTCTTCCTGCCCTTTATCGAGCACCACCTGCAGCGCGCACATGCCGACCGCGAGCAGGGCGAAGCCGATATAGTCGAGGCGGATGCCCGCGCTGAGCCGCGCTTTGCGCCGCGCGATCAGATCCGGCGGGTCTTCCAGCACCTGGGCGGCCAGCACCGACAGCAGGATGCCGACGGGAACGTTGAGCAGGAACACCCAGCGCCAGGTGAAATTATCGGTAATCCAGCCGCCCAAGGTGGGTCCGATCGCCGGCGCGAAGACGACGGCGATGCCGTAGGCGGCGAAGGCGAGCCCGCGCTTCTGCGGCGGGAAGCTGTCGGCGAGGATGGCTTGCGCATTGGGCTGGAGCCCGCCGCCGGTGATGCCCTGCAGCCCGCGCGCGATGATCAGCGTGGCGAGGCTCGGCGCGATGCCGCAGAGCAGGGAGGTGATGCTGAAGCCGATGATG
>JASHUO010000358.1 GCA_030039975.1 Alphaproteobacteria bacterium | reverse complement strand
CTTCTTTGAAGGGCTCACGGCTTAACGCCGTTGCTGAATCGACATGTCGCGGCGGCGCTTTATTCCTGCGTCGCCCTTTCCCTGTGATCTCGATCACAGAACGATTTCAGCCGCTTGCGATCACGCGGTCTATGCGCCCGACTACCTGCATCCGGTTGAGCTCAAAGCGGTCGATAGCGGCGAGCTGCCCTGGGGTGTCGCAACGGCTGCATCGCCCGGTGGCCGCTCCCGATCTGTCGCAATCCGGCTATCGCTTCATGGGCGGAAGGCTGGTGGCGACGGCGCATGGACCGGCCGCGCTCTTTCTCTATGACGACGACCACGGCACCCGTCTCGCCATGCTGATCCGCCCGATGGCGGACCAGCGCAACACGCCGATGTCCCTCCATGCGCAAGGTCCGGTTTCGGGCTTTGCCTGGGCGGATCGCGGCCTCGGCTACAGCCTCGTCGCCGACGCGTCGCCGCAGACCCTGCATCCGCTGGCGGATGAAGCGCGGCGGCAGATCGAGAGCAAGGCCGCGAGCTGAGCGGGCCGCGTCAGAGCGCGCCGACGACCTGGTTCTCGAGCACGCCGATCTCGGCGATCTCCATGCGCACGATGTCGCCCGGGACGAGATAGCGCGGCGGCTTGCGGAAGGCGCCGACGCCCGCCGGTGTGCCGGTGGCGATGACGTCGCCGGGCTCGAGCGTGAGATATGTCGCGAGATGGGCGATGAGCCGCGCCACGGGGAAGATCATGTCGCGCGTGCTGCCGTCCTGCACCAGCTCGCCATTGACCCAGCCTTTGAGGCGGATATCGCCGGGATCGCTGAATTCGTCCGGTGTGGCGAGCGCCGGGCCCATCGGGCAGAACCCGTCCATGCTCTTGGCAAAACTGGTCTGCGGCGGGGTCATCTCGAATTGCAGCTCGCGCGCGCTGACATCGTTGAGGAGGGTGTAGCCGGCAATGGCCGTCAGCGCCTCGCTTTCGGCGATGCCGCGCGTGCTGCGGCCGATGACGATGGCGAGCTCGGTCGCACAGTCCAGCTTGGTCACCGCGGCGGGCTTCGGGATCGGCGCGCCCGTGCCGATCACCGCGCTCGAGAGCTTGAGGAAGATGCGCGGCTTTTCCTGCGCCGCGAGGCCGCCCTCGGCCGCATGGGCGCCGTAATTGCGGCCGACTCCCAGAATCTTGCCGGGCCGCGGCAGCGGCGCCAACAGCCGGACCCGCTCCGGCGCGTGACAGCAGGCGGGCATCGCAAGCCCTTTGGCGAGCGCCTTGCGCGCACGCTTCATGCCGGCTTCGCCGAAGCGCAGCAGGCTCAGCATATCGGCGGGAAAGCCCGGCGAAGCGGCGGCGAGATCGACGATCCGGCCTTGCGCCCAGCCGCCGATCCGCGGCAGTTCATCTCGGGGCGCGAAGGTCACGAGCCGCATCTCAGCTGCCGCGAAGGTCGTGGATTTCGGGGAAGAACAGGTCCTGCCAATGTGCCGGTGCCGCTTTGATCGAGCCCACCTCCTGCATGAAGGTCGCGAACTTCATCGTCTGCTGCGGCATCATCGTCCAGGTCACTTGTGGACCGGCGAGCACCTTGGTGACCATGTCGAGCGGCAGCTTCGATTTCGAATCCTCGATCCACAGCGCCGCGGCCGCGCGCTTGTCGGCGTTGATGATGTCCGTCGCCTCCTTCAGCGCGGCGATGAGCGCGCCGTAGAGCTTCGGATTGGCGTCGTGGAAGCGCTTCGTGGTCCAGGCGACGGTGAAGCTGTGCGGACCGCCGAGCACGTCGAAGGAGTTGAGCACGGTGTGGATGCCGGGATGCTCGAGCTGCTCCTGCTGGAAGGGAGGCACGCTGAAGACGCTGCTGAACTCGGCGCCGCCGGCGATGAGGCCGGTCGTCGCGTCGGGCGGCGGAAGCGCGACGGTGAGGGGATCGAGCTTGGCATAATTGCTGCGCCCGAAGGCCTGCGCCGCCGCCATCTGCAGCGTCACCGCCTGAACCGAGACCTTGACCGCCGGCACCGCGATCTTGTCGCCGGGGCGGAAATCGCGGATCGAGGTGATGCGGGGATCGCGCGTGTTGAGCAGGAAGGGCTGCGAGCTCAGCGCCGAGATGCCGCGCACCTCCACGGCTGTGCCCTTGGTCTTGGCCCAGAGCGTGACCAGGCCGGGCACGCCGCCGGCGACGACATCGACGCTGTCCGAGAGCAGCGCGTCATTCATGACGGCCGGACCGTTGAAGGTGTCCCACACCACCGTGACGTTGCCGAGCCCGGCCGCCTTGGCATATTTCTCGATGAGGTGCTGATGCTCGAGCACGTTGAACTGCACGTAGCCCATCGAGAATTGCTTGGCGAGGCGGATCTCCTTGGCTTCAGCGCGCGCCTCCGTCGTGGCGCCGGCGAGGGCGCCCACGAGCAGAACCGCCATGACGAAGATTCTGAAACGCATCGTTCCCCCCGGTTGGCCGGCCGCAGTTGAGTTGCGGGGGCCGGCTTCTCGAACGGCTATAATGGGCCGCGCCGCCTCGGCGCAACCCCCGCTGGTCCGGCGCCGCGGTCAGGCGAGCGTGTTGACATAGCAGTAATGGCTGGTGTCGCAGCGATCGATGCGCAGCTCGAGCGGCGCGCCATAGATGTCGCGCGCGATGCGGCGCACCTCCAGCAGCGGCGCCCCGGCGGCAAGACCGAGATGCTGCGCATCCTCGGCCGGCGCCGGCACGGCGCGGAGCTGCTCGTCGGCGCGCATCACGGTGATGCCGAATTGCTGCTCGTAGATGACATAGAGCTCTTCATGCATCTCGCTGCCGATCGGCAGGGCGAGCCCGGCGAAGAGCGCGGCCGAGAGGGTGATCCGCTCCACCGCCACGGTGCGGCCCTGGAGGCGGCGCAGCCGCAGGATGCGATGGACGGGGCTGCGCGGCGTCAGGCCCAGCGCCGCCGCCTCTCCGGCCTCGGCGCGTTGCGCCTTCTGCGCCAGCACGATGCTGGTCGGCATCGTCTTCTCGCCATTGCCGTCGACCAGCGGAAAGAAGCGGAAGAGCGAGGTCTGGGTGCTGTGCTGCGCGACAAAAGTGCCGCGCCCCTGGTGGCGCACCAGCAGGTTCCTGGACTCCATCTCGCCGAGTGCCTTGCGCACCGTGCCCTGGCTCACCTTGAGCTCCTCGGCGAGCTCGAACTCGCTCGGCAAGGGGGCCCCGGGCTTCCATTCGCCCGAGCCGATCCGCTCGGTGAGCAAGGTTGCAACCTGCGCATAGAGCGGGCGGAAATCGGGCAACCCCTTGGCCATCCTCGCGTTTTCCCTTCTTGCCGCGACCCCCGCCGGCGGCGTGTCGAAAGTTCGGGATAGACAGCTCTTATATAAGATATAGGATAGAAACCAGCCGAAGGGAAAGCCCGCCGTCGCGGGCGTCAAAAGGAAGATCGGTGGAGGATTCGGGATGCAGACCCATTTCATCGTCCACGACAAGACCGACACGGTCGGCGTCGTCGTCGTGGAGGACGTGAAGCCCGGCCAGGAGCTGACCGGCTGGCTGATGGAGACCGACGAGACGATCGGGCTCAAGGCGCTCGACGCCGTGCCGCTCGGTCACAAGATCGCGCTCAAAGAGATCCATCCGGGCGATACCGTGCTCAAATACGGCAACGATGTCGGCCGCGCCGTCGGCGATATCGGCAAGGGCCGGCACGTTCACGTCCACAACATGAAGACGAAGAGGTGGTGACCATGGCGCGTCCGGAATTCATGGGCTATCGCCGCGAGAACGGCCGGGTCGGCATTCGCAACCACGTCGTCATCCTGCCGCTGGACGATCTCTCCAACGCCGCCGCCGAGGCGGTGGCCAACAACATCAAAGGCACCTTGGCCTTGCCGCACGCCTATGGGCGGCTGCAGTTCGGCGAGGATCTCGAGCTGCATTTCCGCACTCTCATCGGCACCGGCACCAATCCCAATGTTGCCGCCTGCGTCGTCATCGGCATCGAGCCGGGCTGGACCGGCCGCGTCGTCGACGGCATCGCCAAGACCGGCAAACCGGTGGTCGGCTTCGCCATCGAGGGCAATGGCGACATCAACACCATCGCCGCGGCCTCGCGCAAGGCGCAGGAATTCCTGCAGCAAGCCTCGGAGAAGCAGCGCGAGCGCTGCCGCATGGAGGAGCTCTTCATCTCGACCAAATGCGGCGAGAGCGACACCACCTCGGGCCTCGCCTCCTGCCCGACGGTCGGCAACCTCATCGACAAGGTCGATGTGATGGGCGCCACCACCTGCTTCGGCGAGACCTCGGAGATCACCGGCGCCGAGACCGTTTGCGCCAGCCGCGCCGCCACCAAAGAGGCGGCCGACAAATTCATGAAGGCGTTCCTCGCCTATCAGGAGGTGATCGACCGGCACAAGACGAATGACTTGTCTGAATCGCAGCCGACCAAGGGCAACATCGCCGGCGGCCTCACCACCATCGAAGAGAAGGCCTACGGCAATCTGCAGAAGATCGGCAAGAAGGCGAAGTTCATCGACGTGCTGCTGCCGGCGGAAGCGCCGAGCAAGGGCGCCGGGCTCTATTTCATGGACAGCTCCTCGGCCGCGGCGGAATGCGTGACCTTGCAGGCGGCGGCTGGTTTCGTCGTCCATCTCTTCCCGACCGGGCAGGGCAATGTCATCGGCAATCCGATCGAGCCAGTGATCAAGCTCACCGCCAATCCCAAGACGGCGCGCACCATGGGCGAGCATATCGACCTCGACGTCTCCGGCATCCTGCGCCGCGAGATGACGCTCGACGAAGCCGGCGACCGGCTCATCGACATCATGATCCGCACCTGCAACGGCCGCCTCACCTGCGCCGAAGCGCTCGGCCACCGCGAATTCGTCCTCACCAAACTGTATCAGAGCGCGTGAGGCGGGTGGGGGCTGATTGAGCAAGCAGCCGGCGCCAGAAATGCCTGATACGCCGCACAGCACCGTCGACGCCCCACCTCACCCACCCGCTGCGCGGGTCCCCCCTCTCCGCCCCTTGGGGGCGGAGAGGGTTGGGGTGAGGTGGGGTGAGTCGCTGATTTCCGA
>JASHUO010000357.1 GCA_030039975.1 Alphaproteobacteria bacterium | reverse complement strand
TCGGATCCGCTCGCCTGCTCCGCAAGGCGCCCTGTCGAACCGGCGGGCAAATGCACCGACTTTCAGGAGGAGAACATGAAGCTCGTCAGAAATGCATTGCTCGCCCTCGTCCCTTTGCTTGCCGTTGGCGCCTGCACGACGCTGAGCGACCAGGATCGTGCGTTGATCACCGCGGCGAACCAGAACGCCGATCAGGCGAAGCAGCAATCGGCGCAAGCGCTGGCCGCGGCCCAGGCGGCGCAAGCCAGCGCCGCACAAGCGGCGGCCGATGCCCAAGCCGCGAACGAGAAGGCGGATCGCATCTTCCAGCACTCGCTGCGCAAATGATGCCAGGCGGCCGCGCCGGGGGATGGACTTCGGCGCGGCGACATCGTCACCTACATTCTGAGCCTCGGCGGGAAGTAACCGGCGGCTCGCGCAAGCTCGTCACGTCCCGAGAGCGGCGACGTGGTCCAGCAGCCGCTCATCGGCGTGACGCTGGGGCGGATTCGACTGCATCGCCAGCGCCAGAAAAGCCGCGTCGGCGGGACGAAACCGCAGCGCGACATGTTCCGATGGCGCGTCCGGCGCGGCCTGGACGTGGATCACGATCTCGTAGGTTTCGGGGTGGACGCAATGCGGCCCGACATAGGCGATGCCGAGCACCTCCATCTCGCGCTGCTCGCCCATAGCTCCCTCCGTCGCCGCCAAACCACCCCTAGACCAACGCGCTTGCGACAGGTCCATTCCGCGAGTTTCGACCATGCCGCGCGGCGCCGCTCAGTGGGGCACGTGGAGCAATCGATGGTCGAATTACTCGCGACCAAGCCGCGCGAGGGTTCCACCGGCGTGAGGCGGCCCTGCGCTCCGATTGCCCCGCGCCGCAGCCGCGTGCTAGAGGAGCGCGCCCGCTGCCTGGCGGGCGACAGCCGAGGACGCAATGCCCGAGAAGGATACCCGCCTCTTCCGATTGAAAGGCCGCCGCGTCTTCGTCGCCGGCCACCGTGGCATGGTCGGAAGCGCGCTGCTGCGCCGCCTCGCATCCGAGCAATGCGAGCTGCTCACCGTGACGCGCAGCGCGCTCGATCTGCGCCGGCAGGATGCGGTCGAGTGCTGGTTCGAGGCGCAGCGCCCGGAGGCGGTCTTCGTTGCCGCGGCGACGGTTGGCGGCATCCTCGCCAATGACACGCGGCCGGGCGAATTCCTCTACGACAATCTGATGATCGCCGCCAATGTCATCGAAGCCGCGCGCCGGTCGGAGGTGCGGAAGCTGCTCTTCCTCGGCACCTCCTGCGTCTACCCGCGCCTGGCGCCGCAGCCCATGGCGGAAGAAATGCTGCTCACCGGCGCGCTCGAGCCGACCAACCAATGGTACGCGATCGCCAAGATCGCCGGCCTCAAGCTCTGCGCCGCCTATCGCCGCCAGCACGGCGTCGATTTCATCGCGGCGCAGCCGACCAATCTCTACGGCCCCGGCGACACCTATGATCTCGCGGCGAGCCATGTCGTGCCGGCGCTCATCGCCAAGACGCATCGCGCCAAGCTCAGCGGCGCCAAGGAGGTGGAGATCTGGGGCACCGGCGCGCCGCGGCGGGAGTTCATGCATGTCGACGATCTCGCCGACGCGCTGGTCTTCCTGATGGAGCGCTATTCCGGCGAAAGCCCGATCAATATCGGTTGCGGCGAGGATGTCAGCATTCGCGAGCTGGCCGAGCTCGTCGCCGCGGCGGTCGGCTATCGTGGCGGCTTCCGCTACGACAGCACGCGCCCGGATGGCGCGCCGCGCAAGCTGCTCGACGTCACGAAACTCACCGCCATGGGCTGGCACCCGCATATCGCG
Organism: Alphaproteobacteria bacterium; assembly: GCA_030039975.1. Taxonomy (GTDB): domain Bacteria; phylum Pseudomonadota; class Alphaproteobacteria; order ATCC43930; family CGMCC-115725; genus DAHUYF01. The sequence continues at coordinate 2,936 of JASHUO010000357.1, read as the reverse complement.
CTCAGCGACGGTCTCGCCGACGCCTATCGCTGGTTCGTTGAAAACGCAGCGGAGACGATGGCGTAGCGATTTCCTCGCATCGGTTCGCGGCCGACCGAGCCTTCGCGTCCTCAGGACGTGATGGCGTCGGTCGTGGCAGGCGTGTGCTCGTTCGCGTCGGACAAGGATGGGGCGCGCCGCGTCGGCGGCAGCGAGGGGAGCCGTATAAGGAAGCGCGACCCCTCGCCTTCCTTGCTCTCGACCGCGATCGTACCGCCATGGAGATCGATGACGGTCTTGACGAGATAGAGCCCGATCCCGGTCCCAACGATGCCCGAGACGTTGCTGCCGCGATAGTAGCGCTCGAAGAGGCGTTCCCGATCCGCTTCCGGAATGCCGAGCCCTTGATCCTGCACCATGACCTCGATCTGCCCTGCATCCATCCTGGCGGTGACCTTGATGACGCCGCCGCGCGGGGAGTATTTGACGGCGTTGGAAATGATGTTGTTGAACACCTGGAACAGCAGCTTCTGGTCGCCCAGCACTATCAAAGGGCGGGGATTCAGCGCTTCGACGATCTGCGCTTTCGGCGCCAACTCCCGATGCAAGTGACAGAGCTCATGGAGTAGCGCATTGAGGTCGAATTCGCCGGGATGAAAGTAAAGCTCGGCATCACTGTCGATCAGGCGGCATGAATCGATGAGGTTCTCGATGACGTTGGTCATGCGCATGACGGCGACGCGGATCTTTCCTGCGCGCTCGGCCACGTCCTCGGGCGTGAGGCGGCTGCGCGCGTTGATGAGCCGCTGGGCATGGCCGTCGATAACGGTGAGCGGCGTGCGAAACTCATGCGACGCCATCGAGACGAAGTTGCGCTGAAGCTGGGTGAGTCGCTGCTCATGCGCCAGTTTCACGCCAAGCATCGAGGCCTGCTGGGCGAGCGCCTGCTGGCTGACGGCAAGATCGATGGCGTTCTCGCGAAACACCACCACCGCGCGCGCCATCTCGCCGATCTCATCGCGCCGCTCAATGCCGTTGATCTCGACATTCGTCGCATTGTCGGCAAGCCGGCGCATGCGCGTCGCCAGGTCGAGCACCGGGGCAAGGATGGAGCGCCGGACATGCATCAGCCCGCTGAGGACGATGAGCGCCGCCATGAGGACGGCGAAGGTGGTGAGCCATCGCGCCTGCCGGTAGGATGAATCGGCGAGCTTGCTGGCATCGTTGGCAGCCAGTCGGTTGTTCTCGGTGAGCTCGCCGAGCGCGTCGCTGGCCGCGTCATACGCCCGCCGCGAGCCGGTCATGTAGATCGCCCTGGCTTCCGCTGTCCGATCCGCGCGAGACAGCGCCAGCACCTGATCCGCCAAGGCCCGGTAGGTGTCCCACTTCGCCGAAAAATCGGCGTAAAGGGTGGTTTCGGCGGGAACGTGACTGACATGCTCGTAGGCGTGCTGGGCGAGTGTGATCCGGCGGTCGAGCTGCTGGATATCGCGCTGGTTCGCGGCGACCTCGCTCGCATCCGATGACAGCAGCGCCGTTGCCTCCGCGGCGCGAAAATCAGAGGTGAAATTGTTGAGATCGCCGAGATACTGCGTGCTTGGCAGATAACGATCGCGGATGCCCGCGGTCATCGCGTGATAGTCCTTGAGGTCCCACAAGCTGAACAAGCCGAGAACGACAACGAATAGCAGCAAGAGCAAGAAGACCAAGGAAAAATGAAATCTGATCGAGTGCGTTCGCGTCATCGCCGCCGGCCGCCAAGGCCTTAGAAAACCATAAAAATATCCGCAGGCCAGATCATGAGCAACTGCGATTTGTCACAGTTCCATCGCCCGGGGCGACAGCGGTAAGCTGCGCCCTCGTATTGATCACAGTGATTTTTCACAGTAGCCCTCTGACGTCAACTGGTCCCGGGTTCATGGCCGACGCGCGCAAGCGGATCCTCTGTATCGAAGACGACCGCGAGACCGCCGCGCTGATCGCCGAGGAGCTCAGCGATCGGGGCTTCGGGGTCAGCATCGCCTACAATGGCGAAGAGGGGCTCGCCGCGATCCTGCGTGAGCGACCCGATCTCGTGCTGTCCGACATCAGCATGCCGGTGATGTCCGGCTTCGAGCTGCTCGAGCGCCTGATCGCACTCGCCCCGCGCTTCGAAGCCATGCCTTTCGTGTTTCTGACCGCGCTTGCCGATCGCGACAACGAGCTCAAGGGTCGGCGGCTCGGCGCCGACGACTACGTGACCAAGCCGATCGATTTCGACATGCTCGAGGCCATCATCAGGAGCCGCCTCGCCCGCGCCCCCCGCGGCGAGATCTGGCCCAAGGATACGACGCTGAGCGAGCGCGAGATCGAAGCGCTGACCTGGTCGGCACGGGGCAAGACCTCGGCGGAAATCGCCCAGATCCTGGGCATGGCGAAGCGAACGGTCGATTTTCACATCGACAATGCGCGCCACAAGCTCGGCGTCGCGACCCGCATCGAAGCGGTTACCAAGGCGACGAAAACGCGTCTGATCGAACCCTAGCGCCAATCGCGCAAGAGACCCAGCGGCGGTCGCCAGATCGGCCGCCTCGCGGCTTACTCCGGCTGCTTCATCTTGACCGTCCAGCCCTGCGCGACATGATCGGCCAGGCAGGCGTCGCGCTGCGACCATGGGCTCCAGTCGCCCAGCGTCCCCTCGGAGCAGGTCACCTGCTGCCCGGTTTGCGGATCTTGCACCGCGGCAACGCCGTCGGCGCAGCCGCCGAGCGCGAGAGCGGCGGCAAGGACAGCCGCCCGACGCATCGGCACCTTTCCCATCGCACGCATGTCAGAACCTCCGCCGCAAGGTCGTGCCATCGATGACGGGCGCGTCTTTCCCGGCGAGCGGCAAGGGGCCGCCGAGGACGCCCGTGCGCGAGGCCGGACCGCCGAGCCCGACGGGCGCCGGGCCTGTCGCGCCCGTCTCCTTGGGCGCG
>JASHUO010000356.1 GCA_030039975.1 Alphaproteobacteria bacterium | reverse complement strand
CCCAAGCCAGAAACGCTTCCGCCGACAGGAAGTCGCGGGCTTCGTAACCATAGGAACGCAGCAAGCCTACAAGGGAGGCACACAAAGACTGGTCATCATCGATGACGGAAATCACCGTCGGCACACCAACTCCTTTTCAGACCCCCGGCAAAGGCCTAAAGACAAGACGGGACACAGTTTCGCATCCCGATCGAGCGCGGGGAATTATACGAGGGTGTTAGCCGCCTCTGGTCTTCGGCTTGACCAGCTCGGCCATGTGGACGAGCTCGACAAGCGTCCGCGCCCCCATTTTGCGCATTGCTGCACCGCGATGAATCTTGACGGTTATTTCGCTGATACCGAGATCTCCGGCAATTTGCTTGTTCAACTTGCCGGCCGTTACCAGCATCATCACCTCGCGCTCGCGTGCCGACAGGGTTTCGAAGCGATCTCGCACCCGCGAAAGGCTACTGTCGGCCGCGCGGCGCGCGCGGTCGCGGTCGATCGCGACGCCGACGGCGTCCAGCATGTCCTGGTCGCGGAACGGCTTGGATAGGAAGTCCACCGCGCCCGCCTTCATGGCTCGGACGCTCATCGGTATGTCGCCGTGACCCGTCATCATGATGATCGGCAGTTGCATACCCTGTTGTCCCAGACGATCCTGAAAGTCGAGCCCGCTCATGCCGGGAAGACGCACATCCACCACGATGCATCCCGGCACATCCGAGGGCCCGGCTTCGAGGAATGCGCGTGCCGATTCATAAGTCTGACAGGCCAGCCCGATCGAGCGAAACAGGCTGTCGAGCGTGGCGCGCATCGACGCATCGTCGTCGATGACGTGAACGACTGCGGTCGTGGACGTCTCTTTGGCCGCCATCCCAAGCTCTCCGCACCAACCTCCGGATGATAGCATTGGCGCGTTCCGCTATGAAGGGGAGCGCTCCCCAGGAATAGCCGCCCGCTTCGTTCCCCGGCGTCCGCCGGTCGCGAGATCGGCGGGCAGCTCGACGGCGATGGCGGTGGCACCGATCTAGGAGCTTCCGATCAGGACTCCGGTGCCGAAGACCAGTAAGCCGCCGACCACCACCTGGAAGGCGGCGGAGAGGAAGGGCGTGTCCATATAGCGGTTGCGCACCCATGCGATAATCCCGAGCTCCACCGCCACGACCGCCACGGCGATCGCGGTGGCCGTGCGGAAATCCGGAATGAGGAAGGGCAGCGCATGACCGAGGCCGCCGAGGGTCGTCATCAGCCCGCAGACCGCGCCGCGCAGCAACGGGTTGCCGCGGCCGGTCAGCGAGCCATTGTCGGATAAAGCCTCGGCGAACCCCATCGAGATGCCGGCGCCGAGCGCGGCGGCGAGCCCGACCAGCAGCGTCTTCCAGCTGTCATGCGTGGCGAAGGCGGCGGCGAACAGCGGCGCCAAGGTCGAGACCGATCCGTCCATGAGCCCGGCAAGCCCGGGCTGTACGACCTGGAGCAGGAAGAGGCGCCGCTCGGTCGCGCCCTCCGCTTTCTCGACCTCGGCGGGAACAAACTCCGCCTCGAGTTCCTCTGCCCGCGCCTCGTGGCGGCGCTCTTCCGCCGCAAGGTCGCCGAGAAGCTGGCGGATCGCCGCATCGGTCGAGTGCCGCGCCGCCCTTTGATAGAAGCGCTTGCTTTCGGCCTCCATCAGCTCGGCCTGGGCGCGCACCTTCTCGATTCCCATCGGGCGCAAGAGCCAGAGCGATTTGCGCTCGAGGAAGCCCTTCACATCCTGGCGGCGAATCAGCGGGATGTGGTCGCCGAATTTCTCGCGGTAGAGGCTGAGCAGACGATGGCGGTGGCCATCCTCCTCCGCGGCCATGGCGGTGAACATCCGCGCGGTTCCGGGATAGGTCTCGCGCATCGCTTCGGCGAGGTCGCTATAGGTGCGGCTGTCCTCTTCCTCGAGCGCGACGGCGAGCGCCAGCAGCTCCTGCTCGGTCAGCTCCGAGAATTCCTTCATTCCGTTCATGTCGTTTCCCCTTGATGAATTCCGGTCACGCGAGCGCCGCGTCGCGCCGGCGCCGCCGGTCCGAGAGGACTGGCTGCGGACCCGTGGATGGCGTCGGCGGCGCAGACGCCCTGCGCAGAGCAGCGACGATCGCTTTGACCGGGAGAGCGAGGATCAACAGGATGAAAGGGACGTACGCCGCCCAAAATACTTCGATGAAGACCATTGCCGCACCCAGCGTTCCATAGCGAAGAATGACCTTCGAGCTACAGCAGAGGTGGGATTGCGGGCCGGTGAAATCGTCGGGTGCGGTCCTAAAACCTCCTGAAATCATCTGGTCGCGGATCCGCACCGGACCCGCGGCGTATATCTTGCGGCGCTAACGGAAGATATCGGTCCCACTGGTGAGGATGGGAGTGCCATTGCGGTTGAAATGGACGAAGAGCCAACGCGCGAGCACGCCGCTGCGGCCGCGGTATCCGGTCCAAGACGTAATCGCCTCGCAATCCGCGCTTGCGTTCGCCCAGCGCACCGTGAAGGACACCTTCTGCCCGTCGATCCAGCCACTCACGGGAAAGCGCTGATTGCCACAGGGACCGGGAGAGCGATTGAGAAAGCTCCCGGTAAAAGAGCCGTCAGGCGCGATCGCCTGAATTGTCAAAGACGAGCCATGCTGGTTCGTCCAGGTCGCGTTCGGCTGAAATGATTGAGCGAAACTGGTGCCGCCGGCGGCGAGGACAAAGCTTGCAAGTGCCAGCGCCAGGCGGGCGACGCCCAGCCAACGCTTTGATGCCCCTGATGCTTTACCGAGACTGTCCTTGCGCCGGCGTGCACGCGGAGATGACCCACGGGTCATCGGGCGAGTCATGCGCATGAGGCGCGGCGGCGCCACGCGGCGCGCAGTTGGCACGGAAATCGCCTCAAATCGTCGTTCAATTTGGAATTGGATTCCGACACGTCTCTGAAAAGCACGTCGTCAGCGCTCCCTATCATGGTCTTTCTCCGCTGAACCGTCTCGGCGGGCGAGCTCGAGCGGAGCCCGGAAAACGCTCCTTAGTCGATATTTGGGCATAGCGGAAGCACGCTCCTGCGACACAATCGAGCCTCGACCGCGCGTCCGGAGCGACGGGAGCCGCGGTTCTCCAACCTCTGCCTCTCGCCATCGATCTGCCGATGTTGCGCTGGATTATCTGCGACCGAACGCGCGTTGTCCGCCCTTGGACGGGCTTGACAAGCCGGAGTGGCGATGTGAGCATATGACCATCTGACGGGCATATGCTCGCTCCCCGTCGCGGCCGAAGCCGTGGTCGGCGGAGCCCGAGACGGAGCCTGAGGGACCCGTGGCGCTCCAAGGCTGTATTCCGTTACGCGCAACCCGAGCCAAAGAGCAGGGCCATGTATCTCGATTTATTTAAGCTCTCCGGTCGAATTGCGCTCGTGACCGGGGGCGGCCGCGGCATCGGACTTGCCTGCGCCGAGGCTTTGGCCGAGGCCGGGGCCCAGGTGATCATCGCGGACCGCGACGCGGCGCTCGCCGAGGAGGGACGCACGACGCTGCGTGGCAAGGGCGTTGACGCAGACGTTGCGGTCGTGGATGTGACCGATTCGAGCCGTGTCACCGAAATCGCCAACGAGCTGATGTCGCGCTACGGCAGGATCGACGTACTCGTGAACAGCGCCGGCATCGCGCGCAGCGAGACGCCGGCGGAGAAGGTCACGGACGAGCACTGGCTCAACGTCCTCGACGTCAATCTCAACGGTACCTTCTGGTGCTGCCGGGCGTTCGGCAGCCATATGCTCGCGGCGAAATCCGGCGCCATCGTCAATATCGGCTCGATGTCGGGCTTCATCGTCAACAAGCCGCAGGAGCAGAGCTACTACAACGCATCCAAGGCAGCGGTGCACCATCTCACCAAGTCGCTCGCTGCCGAATGGGCGACACGGGGTGTGCGGGTCAATGCGGTGGCGCCGACCTATATCGAGACGCCGCTCAACGCCTTCGTCAAGTCGAACCCCGCCATGTATGATGCGTGGATCGGCGGCACACCGATGGCCCGTTTGGGCAAGGTGGAGGAAATCGCCTCTGTCGTGCTTTTTCTGGCATCCGACGCCGCCAGCCTGATGACCGGAAGCATCGTCGTCGTCGATGGTGGCTATACCTGCTGGTAAGGTTGGCGCATCCATGGAGCAGGCTTTCATCGGCGTCGATGTCGGTACCGCCAGCGTCCGTGCCGCCATTTTCGATGCGGAGGGGAGCCTCATCGCGGCGGCACGACGGCCGATCGCGATCTGGCACGACGCCGGCGACGTCGTCGAGCAATCTTCGACCGACATCTGGGACGCCTGCGCCGGCGCGGTCCGCGCCGTCCTGCAGGAAGCGGCGCTGCCGCCCGCCGCGGTCAAGGGGATAGGCTTCGACGCCACCTGCTCGCTCGTCGTGCTCGACCGCGCCGGAAATCCCGTGAGCGTCAGTCTCTCGGGCGATCCCCGCCGCAATGTCATCGTGTGGATGGACCACCGTGCGGTCGCGGAGGCCAATCGCATCAGCGAGACCGGCGACGAGGTGCTGCGCCATGTCGGCGGCATCATTTCGCCCGAGATGCAAACGCCGAAGCTGCTCTGGCTGAAGCACCATTTGCCGGGCCGCTTTCGCGCGGCCGGGCATTTCTTCGACTTGGCTGATTTTCTGACGTTTCGCGCGACCGGCAGTCATGCCCGCTCGGTCTGCACGCTGACCTGCAAATGGACTTATCTCGCGCATGAGCGACGCTGGAGCCGGGGCTATTTCGAGCGGATCGGACTGGAAGAGCTTCTCGCCGATGATTGTGCGCGGATCGGCCACGAGATCGTCGAGCCCGGTACCGCGCTGGGCAAGGGTTTGACACAAGAGAGCGCCGCGGCCCTCGGCCTGCTGCCGGGCACGGCGGTCGGCGCCGCGCTCATCGACGCCCACGCCGGCGGCGTCGGCACGATCGGCGGCCAGGGCGCCGACGGCGCGCCCGTCGACCTCCTCGACCGCCTTGCCTACATCATGGGGACCTCCGCCTGCATCATGGCGACGACGGACGCGCCGCGTTTCGTGCCCGGCGTCTGGGGCCCTTATTTCTCGGCGATGGTCCCGGGTCTCTGGCTCAACGAGGGCGGTCAATCGGCGGCCGGCGCGGCCCTCGACTATCTCGTGCAATCGCATCCGGCTTGCGCCGAGGCGGCGGCAGCCGCCAAAGCCGCGGGCCTCGGTATCCTCGACGCCCTGGAGCGCCGCGCCCTTGCCCGCTTCGATGCCGTTGGCAGCACCGCGCTGCTCGCCCGCGACATCCATGTGCTGCCCGAATTTCTCGGCAATCGCTCACCCTATGCCGATCCCCAGACGCGGGCGATCGTTGCCGGTCTTGATCTCGACGGCGACCTCGCCAGCCTGGAGCGCCTCTTCGTCGCCGGACTCTGCGGGCTTGCCTACGGCCTCGCCGATGTCGTCGAGGTGATGCGGACGCATGGTGTTGGGAGCCGCATGATGGTGATGAGCGGCGGCGCCAGCCGCAGTCCCCTGGTGCGGCAGATCATGGCCGACACGACGGGGCTCTGCGTCGCATCGCCGGCGACGACCGAGCCCGTGCTGCTCGGCGCCGCCATGTTGGGCGCGGTCGCCAGCGGCGCTTTTGCATCGCTCGACGTGGCGATGATTGCGATGTCGCGGCTCGGCGCCTTGACGCGCGCGACGGGGCCGGAGATGAGCCGCTTTCATCGTGCGAAGCGCCAGGTCTATGCGCAGATGCGCCGGCTCGATCGAGAAAGCCGGGCAGCGATGCAGGCGCTCGAACTCCCCTTGCCTAGCGGGCGGGAGGGCGCGCCATGCTGCTGAGCTGCGGCGACGCGCTGATCGACTTCCTGTCGGTCAAATCCTTCGATGGGCGCGATGCTCTCCTGCCCGTGGTCGGCGGCTCCTGCCTCAACGTTGCGATTGGACTGGCGCGGCTCGGCGCGCCGGCGGGCTTTGTCGGCGGCATGTCGACCGATCTCTTCGGCCACATGATCGCCGAGCATGCCGAAGCCTCGGGGGTCGATCTCCGCTATTGCCAGCGCAGCGCGCGGCCGACGACGCTGGCCTTCGTCCGCACCGTCGAGGGCGAGGCCCGCTATGCCTTCTACGACGAGGGATCGGCTGCCCGGCATTGGAGCTATCGGCCGGGGTCCCTCCCCTTCGCCGACATCGATGCCATCCATATCGGTTCGACGACGCTCGTCGACGCCGCGGCATCGGCCGAGACGCTGCGCCTGGTCGAGGATGCCGGCGGCTCCACGACACTCTCGTTCGATCCGAATTGCCGGCCCAATCTCGTCGGCGACAAAGCCGGTTATGCGCGCCGTATGGAGGAATTCGCCGCGCGCGCCGATATCCTGCGCCTGTCAGAGGACGATTTCGGTTTCCTCTACGGCGACAGCGACCATGCCGCGAAGGCGGCGGCGCTGCTTGGCGCAGGCATCCGGCTCTTCGTCCTCAGCCGCGGCGCGCTCGGCGCCCAAGCCTGGCACGCTCGAGCGGGCGTGGTCGAAGTAACGGCGCCACAGGCTGCGATCGTCGACACGGTTGGCGCCGGCGACAGTTTTCAGGCCGGGCTGCTCTTCGCCTTGCGGAGGATCGGCCGGATCAGCCGAAGCGCGCTGGCGCGCTTGGCCGCGGACGAGCTCGGCCGCGCCATGCGTTTTGCGGCTGCCTGCGCCGCCATCACCTGCGGCCGTCCAGGTGCCGACCCGCCCCGGCTTGCCGAGATCGGCGCTGCTACGATCGCCGCTCTCTCCGCCGCGCCGTCGGCAGCGGATTGACATGGAAACCACCGCTTCCGGCTTCGACCTCGTGATCTTCGACTGCGATGGCGTGCTCGTCGACAGCGAGATGATCAGCGCTTCGACCCTGGCCGAAAATTTGACCCGCATCGGCTTCCCCGTCGACCTCGACTATGTGAACCGGCACTATCTCGGCCGCAGCTTCGAGGTCATCGATGGCGATCACCGGCGCCGTACCGGCCGGCCGCTGCCCAAGGGATTCGCCGATCTCTGGTACGGCGAGCTGTTCGCCGCCTTTCGTCGCGACTTGCGACCGATCGCCGGAGTTGCCGATGTCCTGCGGCGGCTCGCGATCCCAAAATGCGTCGCTTCGTCGAGCGCCCCAGCGCGTCTGATGTTGTCCTTGGAAGTCAGCGGACTTGCCGAGCTCTGCGGCACTCACGTCTTCGACGCCTCGATGGTGAGCCGCGGCAAGCCGGCCCCCGACCTCTTCCTCTTTTGCGCGGAACGCATGGGCGCGGCGCCGACGCGCACGCTTGTCGTCGAGGACAGTATCACCGGCATTGCCGCCGCCGTGGCCGCGGGCATGACCGCCTGGGCCTTCGTCGGCGGTTCGCATTACGGCGCCGGCCGGGATATCGATGGGTTGCAGCGCGCCGGGGCGGCCCGGGTATTCGCCGCGATGAGCGACTTCGGACTGGAGTGACGGTGGCGATGGCGCGGGATGGCGATCGCGACGAATCGAGGTTGGATGACGCCGCGCGCGCCGGATGGCTCTACTATGTCGCCGGCAATACCCAGGACGAGATCGCCCAGAAGCTGGGAATCTCGCGCCAATCCGCGCAGCGGCTGGTTTCGCTGGCCATCGCCAAAAAGCTGATCAAGGTCCGGCTCGATCATCCGATCGCGAGCTGCATGAGCCTGGCGGAAGCGCTGGTGAAGCGCCACGGGCTGCATTATTGCGACGTCGTCCCCTCCGACCCGTCATCGACCAGCACGGTGCTCGGCATCGCCGAAGCGGCTGCCGCCTATCTCGAGCGAACGCTGCGCTCCCCTGCCCCGCTGATCCTGGCGCTCGGCACCGGCCGCACGATCCGCGCTGCGGTCGACCAGCTGCCCGCCATGGATTGCCCGCAGCACAAGATCGTCTCGCTGGTCGGCAACATCGCGCCGGACGGCTCGGCGAGCTTCTACGACGTGATCACCCGCATCTCCGATATCGTCAAGGCGCCGCACTTTCCGATGCCGGTCCCGGTGGTGGCGAGCAGCGTCGAGGAGAAGTCAGTGCTGCTGAAGCTGAAAGCCGTGAAGCATGTCTGCGACCTCGCGCAGCGGGCCGACGTCACCATGGTTGGGATCGGCAGTCTCGACGACCATGCCCCGCTCTTCGAAGACGGCTTCATCACCCGCGCAGAGCTGCGTGCGCTGCACAAGGCGGGTGCCGTCGGCGAGATCGTCGGCTGGGCCTATGATCGCCAGGGGCAGATCCTGACCGGCCTCACCAACGAGCGCGTGGCCAGCGTGCCGATCGGCAAGGCGGGGACCGCCACGGTGATCGGTGCCGCCATGGGCCGCCCGAAACTGCCGGCGCTCCGCGCGGCGCTCGAGGGCCAGCTCATCAGCGGCCTCATCACCGATGAAGCGACAGCGAAAGCACTGACCGGCTGATCGGCGCACGGCCCTGGCGCGCAGCATCGCGATCGGGCTTGACACCTGGCGGGTGTTCGTGTGAGCATTCGCTCCAAAATGGGGCATTTGCCCACAACGCCAAACGGGAGGACACCATGAGGAGGACGCTGGCTGCCTTGGTCGGCACGGCCGCGCTCGTGATCGCCGGTCCCAGCCTTGCCGACACGCTCACCATCGCCACCGTCAACAATGGCGACATGATCCGGATGCAGAGGCTGGCGGATGATTTCCGCCAGAAGAACCCCGGCATCGACCTCAACTGGGTCACCCTCGAGGAGAATGCGCTCCGCGAGAAGGTCACCACCGACATCGCCACCAAGGCCGGTCAGTATGACGTGCTGACGATCGGCACCTATGAAGTCCCGATCTGGGCCAAACAGGGCTGGCTTACGCCACTCGATCTCGGCTCGGCCTACGATGTCGGCGATCTTCTGCCGCCCATCCGCAGCGGTCTTTCCTACGACGGCAAGCTGTACGCGGCGCCGTTCTACGGCGAAAGCTCGATGCTCATGTACCGGAAGGACCTGTTCGCCAAGGCCGGGCTCACCATGCCGGAGAAGCCCACCTGGGACTTCATCACGGAGGCCGCCGACAAGATCACCGACAAACAGGCCGGCATCTACGGCATCTGCTTGCGCGGCAAGGCCGGCTGGGGTGAGAACATGGCGTTCCTCACGACCATGGCCAACTCCTACGGCGCGCGCTGGTTCAACGAGAAGTGGGAGCCCGAATTTAATGGACCGCAGTGGAAAACCGCGCTCAACACCTATCTCGAGATGATGAAGAAGGACGGACCGCCCGGCGCCTCGTCGAACGGCTTCAACGAAAATCTGGCGCTGTTCCAGGGCGGGAAGTGCGGCATGTGGATCGACGCTACCGTCGCGGCCTCCTTTGTCAGCGACCCAAAGCAGTCGAAGGTCGCAAATGATGTCGGTTTCGCGCCGGCGCCCTGTGGCACCACCTGCAAAAACGCCAACTGGCTCTGGTCCTGGGCGCTCGCGATCCCGAGCAGTTCGAAGAAGACCGCCGACGCGGAGAAGTTCGTCGCCTGGGCGACGGGCAAGGACTACCTACAGCTGGTCGCGGCCAAGGATGGCTGGGCCAATGTTCCGCCGGGAACGCGTAAATCGCTCTATGACAATCCTGAATACCTGAAAGCCGCACCCTTTGCCCAAATGACGCTGCAAGCCATCGATTCCGCGGATCCGGGGCTCGACGGCAACTCGAAGCCGAAACCCTATATCGGCGTTCAGTTCGCCGCGATCCCGGAATTCCAGGGCATCGCGACGGCGGTCGGTCAGCAATTCTCCGCCGCCTTGGCCGGCCAGACCTCGGCCAGTCAGGCGCTGCAGAACGCGCAGCTCCTGACCGAGCGCGAAATGCGGCGGGCGGGGTACATCAAGTAATGGATCGCCCGTGACCGGCCGCCGGTGGGCGGCCGGTCACGGGCCACTCGATCGAAGCGGGATTGACGGGCATGGCCACGCTTCACACACGATCCCTGGCGCGGCTGATGATGGCGCCGTCCGTCGCGATGCTCTTCCTGTGGATGGCCGTGCCGCTCGGCATGACCCTCTACTTCTCGTTCATTCGATATAATCTTCTGATTCCGGGCCCGAGATCCTTCGTCGGCTTCTCCAACTACTATTACTTCGTGACCGATCCGGCCTTTGTGGCGGCGCTCGTCAACACGCTCGTCATCATCGGCGGGACGCTCCTCATCACCGTCATCGGCGGCATCCTGCTGGCGCTGCTTCTCGACCAGCCGATCTTCGGACAGGGCATCGTCCGCCTGTTGGTGATTTCGCCCTTCTTCGTCCTGCCGACGGTCGCCGCGCTGGTCTGGAAGAACATGATGATGAACCCGGTCTATGGCGTCTTCGCGCAGATCGCCCGCAGCCTCGGGCTCGCGCCGCTCGACTGGTTCGCCAGCGTTCCGCTGCTCTCGATCACGCTCATCGTCGCCTGGCAATGGCTGCCGTTTGCGACGCTGATCCTGTTGACCGCGCTGCAGTCGTTGAGCGAGGAGCAGAGGGAAGCGGCGGAGATGGACGGCGCCCGCCGCTTCTCGATCTTCTTCTACATCATCCTGCCGCATCTGGCGCGGGCGATCACGGTGGTCATCCTGATCGAGACGATTTTCCTGCTCACCGTCTTCGCCGAGATTCTCGTCACCACCAATGGCGGGCCGGGGGTCGCGACGACGAACATCGCCTTCCTGGTCTACGCCCAGGCGCTGCTGCAGTTCGACGTCGCCGGCGCTTCGGCGGGCGGCATCATCGCCGTCATTCTCGCCAATATCGTCGCGGTGTTCCTGATGCGCATGATCGGGCGCAATCTGGAGGCATGAGCGGTGGCGCGCGCCATTCCCACGCGACGGCGCTGGCTGCTGAGCCTCCTGGCCTGGGCGGTCGGGCTCATAATCTTCTTCCCGATCCTCTGGACGGTGCTGACCAGCTTCAAGACCGAGGGCGAGGCGATCGCCGCGCCGCCGCATATTCTCTTCTTTCATTGGACGCTCGAGAACTATGCCGAGGTGCAGCAACGCTCGAACTACATCGAGCACGTAACCAACTCGGTCGTGATCGCCCTCGGCTCGACGCTGTTGGCGCTGCTGATCGGGGTCCCGGCCGCCTGGGCGGCGGCCTTTGCGCCGACGCGGCGAACCAAGGACCTGCTGATGTGGATGCTCTCGACCAAGATGATGCCGCCGGTGGGCGTCCTCGTGCCGATCTATCTCCTGTTCCGCGACTGGGGGCTACTCGACACGCTCACCGGCCTCACAGTGCTGATGATGCTGGTCAACCTGCCGATCGTGGTGTGGATGCTTTACACCTATTTCAGGGAGATCCCCGCCGACATCCTGGAGGCCGCTCGGATGGATGGCGCGCGACTTTTCAACGAGATCGTGCACGTGCTGGCGCCGATGGCCGCGCCGGGGATCGCGTCGACGATGCTGCTGAACATCATCCTCGCCTGGAACGAGGCGTTCTGGACGCTGAACCTCACCGCGGCCAAGGCCGCGCCGCTCAGCGCCTTCATCGCCTCCTATTCGAGCCCCGAGGGCCTGTTCTGGGCGAAACTCTCGGCCGCCTCGACCATGGCCATCGCGCCGATCCTGATTCTGGGCTGGTTCTCGCAGCGCCAGCTCGTTCGCGGCCTGACCTTCGGCGCGGTGAAGTGATGGCGGGGCAGTGGAGCAGGCGATGGGCGCCATAAGATTGGAGCAGGTCACCAAGCGTTTCGGCCCGGCGGTGGTCATCCCGCGCGTCGATCTCGACATCGGCGATGGCGAATTCGTGGTTTTCGTCGGCCCGTCGGGATGCGGAAAGTCGACCTTGTTGCGCCTCATTGCCGGTCTCGAGGACGTATCGGGGGGCCGGGTCCTCATCGATGGCGCCGATGCGACGCGCCTGCCGCCGGCGCAACGCGGCCTCGCGATGGTCTTCCAGTCCTACGCGCTCTACCCGCATATGAGCGTATACAGGAACATTGCCTTCCCCCTGAAGATGGCACGCAGCGAGCCGCAGCTGATCGACCGGAAGGTGCGGGCGGCGGCCCAGACGCTCAATCTCACCGACTATCTCGAGTACAAGCCGCGCCAGCTCTCCGGCGGTCAACGCCAGCGGGTCGCCATCGGCCGCGCGATTGTGCGCGAACCAAAAGCCTTTCTGTTCGATGAGCCGCTCTCGAACCTGGACGCGGCGCTCAGGGTCAATATGCGCGTCGAGATCAGCGAGCTGCATCAGACGCTCAAGACGACCATGATCTACGTCACGCACGATCAGGTCGAAGCGATGACGATGGCGGACCGGATCGTCGTGCTGCGGGGCGGAAATGTGGAGCAGGTCGGATCCCCGCTCGATCTCTACCGCACGCCGAGCAATGTGTTCGTCGCCGGCTTCATCGGCAGCCCGCAGATGAATTTCATCCGCGGCGCCGAGGCCGAAAAGCGCGGCGCCAAGACGATCGGCGTTCGCCCCGAGCATATCCTCGCGTCGCACAGCGCGGGCGATTGGGCCGGCACCGCAATCATCGCCGAGCATC
>JASHUO010000355.1 GCA_030039975.1 Alphaproteobacteria bacterium | reverse complement strand
CTCGCCTGGAAGCGCGGCGATCTCCGCGGCGCGCTGCAGCGGCTCTGGCTGGCGCTGGCCGGCAGCGGTCTGGTCGTGCTGGCCGGGCTCTATGTGACATCGGGCGGGCCGGTGCTGGCGGTGCTGGGGCTCGGCCTTGCCGCCTGGGTCTTTCTCGGCGCCGTCATTGAATGGACGGAGCGCGTGCGGCTCGGCCGCGCGCCGCTCGCCGACAGCGTCCGCCGCGCCCGCACCATGCCGCGCGCGGCGCATGGCATGACGCTGGCGCATATCGGGCTCGCCGTCACCGTCGCCGGCATCGCCGCTTCGGCCTGGCAGCAGGAGAGCATCGAGGTGGTGCGGCCCGGTGGAACGGTCGCGCTCGCGGGCTATGTGCTGCGCCTCGACGAGGTCGGGAAGCAGCCGGGACCGAACTTCACCGCCGACCGCGCCGACATCACGGTGAGCCGCAAGGGCGAGACCATCGCCGTCATGCATCCGGAGAAGCGCTTCTTCCCGCTGCAACAGATGTCGACGAGCATGACGGCGATCCACACCAATCTGCTCGCCGATCTCTACGTCGCGCTCGGCGACAGCGACGGCAAAGGCGGCTGGACGCTGCGCGCCTATTGGAAGCCGCTGGTGCCGTGGATCTGGATCGGCGCGGTGCTCATGGCCGGCGGCGGCATCGTGAGCCTCAGCGACCGGCGCTGGCGCATCGGCATCGCCACCCGCGCCCGCGCGGCGCGCGCGGCGCAGCCGGCGGAGTGAGCTCATGTTGGTGAGGATGGGTGCGGCCTCTACCCCCCTCCCTTCCCTCCCCCTCAAGGGGGGAGGGGCGATCTTTGCTTGCAACAACAAGAAAACCCCCTCCCCCCTTGAGGGGGAGGGTTGGGGTGGGGGGTGCGGCTTGCACACAAGCAACGCATGAAGCGCGCCCTCTACCTGCTGCCGGCGATCCTCTTCCTGGTGCTGGCCGGGTATTTCGGGCTAGCGCTGCGGTCGGGGCGCGATCCCTCGCTGCTGCCCTCGGCGCTCATCGACAAGCCGGCGCCGGATTTCACCCTCGCCGGATTCGACGGCGCGCCGGGGCTGTCGCTGGCCGCGCTCAAGGGACAGGTGGCGCTGGTGAATTTCTTCGCCTCGTGGTGCGTGCCCTGCCGCGCCGAGCAGCCCTTGCTGATGCGTCTTGCCGATCAGGAGCATGTGCCGGTCTATGGCATCGCCTACAAGGACAAGCCCGCCGATGCCAAGCATTTCCTAGACCAGCTTGGCGATCCCTATCGCCAGATCGGGCTCGACGAAAGCGGCCGCACCGCGATCGATTTCGGCGTCTATGGCGTGCCCGAGACCTATCTTATCGACAAGAGCGGACATATCCGCTTCCGCTTCGTCGGACCGATCACCGCCGAGGCGCTGGAGCATGACCTGCTGCCGCGGCTGAAGCGGCTCGGCGCGTCATGAAGCGCCTCGCGCTTTTCCTGCTGGTGCTGATGGCGCTTGGCGGCATGGCGCGCGCGGTCGAGCCTGGCGAGCGCCTCGCCGATCCCGCGCTCGAGGCGCGCGCCCGCGCCATCGGCAGCGAGCTGCGCTGTCTCGTCTGCCAGAACGAGTCGATCGAGGACAGCAACGCCGATCTCGCCCATGATCTCCGCGTGCTGCTGCGCCAGCGGATCGCCGCCGGCGACACCGATCAGCAGGCGATCGACTTCATCGTCCAGCGCTACGGCCAATTCGTGCTGCTGAAACCGCGTCTTGAGCCCGCAACCTATGCGCTGTGGTTCGGGCCGCCGGCAGTGCTGCTTCTGGCCGCGATCGCCATCGCGCTCAATCTGCGCCGGCGCCGCGACCAGGGCGAGGCGCGGCCCGCGCCGCTCGACGATGCGGAACGGCAGCGGCTTGCGAAGCTGCTGTCGGAGGAGAGCTGATGCTGCTGGCTGTAGCGCTGGCGGTGATGACGCTCGTCGTCATCGCGACCGTGGTGCTGCCGCTGATGCGCGGCGCGCGCGCGGCGCCCGAGCGCGGCCAGTTCGATCGCGCCGTCTATCGCGACCAGCTGCGCGAGCTCGAGCGCGACCGGGCGCGTGGCCTCATCGATGCAGGCGAAGCGGCAACCGCGCGGCTCGAGATCGAGCGCCGGCTGCTCGCGACCGAGAGGGTGAGCGAGCCGGCGGCCAGCGGAAGCGGCGGCAGCCCGGTTCTCGCCATCGCGCTGGCGCTCCTCGTGCCGACGGCGGCGGTTCTCGCCTATCTCGCGCTGGGCGCGCCGGGTGTGCCGGACCAGCCTTACGCCGCGCGCGGCCCCGAGCGTGCGCTGGCCGCGGGCACCGGCCACGCCGATATGGAGAAGACCGCCGAAGCGCTCGAAGCGCGGGTCAAGACCAATCCCGCCGGCGATGCCGACTGGCTGCTGCTGGCCCGCACCGAGGCGGCGCTCGGCCATTGGCAGAAAAGCGCCGAAGCCTATCGCCAGGCGATGCAGCTCACCCAGAATCGGCCGGATGTTGCGGCTTCCTATGGCGAGATGCTGGTGATGGCGGCGGAGGGCGTGGTGACGCCGCGCGCGCATGACATCCTGGCGGCGGCGCTCAAGCGCGATCCCGGCAACGTCGCGGCACGCTACTATCTGGCGCTCGCCGACGCACAGGCCGGCCATGCCGAGGCCGCGATCGCGGCCTGGCAGAAGCTCGCCGCCGAGCAACCCACTGATTCGCGAGTTCGCCACGATCTCAAAGCGCGGATCGACGAAGCCGCGGAGAGTGCCGGACTGCCCGCGCCCGCGCTTGCCGCGCCGGCCGCCGGCCCCAGCGCCGAGCAGATGGAAGCGGCGGCGAAAATGACGCCCGAGGCGCGTGAGCAGATGATCCGCGGCATGGTGGCGGGGCTCGCGGCCAAGCTCGCGGCCGCACCCGACGATCTCGATGGCTGGCTGCGCCTCGCCCGCGCCTATGGCGTGCTCGGCGAGCATGACAAGGCGGCCGACGCCTATGAGCACGCGCTTCGTTTGAAGCCCGACGATCCGCAGATCATGGTCGCCGAAGCCGAGATGCTGCTGCCCGATCAGAAACCGGAAACGCCGGTGCCGGAGCGCGCCGTGAGCTTGTTGCGGCGGGTCGACGCGCTCGACCCGAAACAGCCGGCGGCGCTCTGGTATCTCGGGCTCGCCGCGGCGCAGCAGCGCGATTTTGCCGCGGCGAGCGGCTATTGGCAGCGCCTCTTGCCCCTGCTCCCGCCGGAGAGCCAGCAGCATGACGCGGTCGCCGCGGCGATCGAGGCGCTGAAGGGAAAGTGACCGGGGGTTTCCTGTCGGTTGCCTCGCGCGCCGAATGGGCCAGCCCAGATTTCTCACGCCGTCGCGCGCTGCGTTGCAGTCTGTTGGCGCGATGTTAGGAGCCAGGGCGCAGGCGATGTGAGCATCGTCAAGCCCGCAGCGACGCGGCAGCGCGCCAACAGACTGCAACCCGGAGGGACGGCGCTCTTTGGCGCCAGGAGGGCGTCGCCGGGACGCTTACGATGGCTCGCATCGCCGCGCGTCCCGGCTCCGACCCTGGCGCCAAAGATCGCCGTCGCAGCACGTGACGGCGTGAGAAATCTGGGCTAAGGTCGCGCGCTGCGGCAACGAGACAAGAAACGCCTGAACCATGAAGCTGCC
>JASHUO010000354.1 GCA_030039975.1 Alphaproteobacteria bacterium | reverse complement strand
ATCGGCGCGACGTCGTGGCTGAAGACGAGGCGCTTGATGAAATAGGGCCGGCCATTGGTTTCGTGGGCGACTTCGCGCTCGGTCTCCAGCGTCGGACGGTAGATAAAGCTGTAGAAGGTGCGGAGCGCATTGGAAAAGGTGAGGGCGGTGGTTGCCACCTGCGTCGGATCCTGCTCCTGCCCGCCATACCAGACCGGAACGCGGCGCGGCGCGGCGCGGCGGCTAAAGACAAAGAGCGCCAGGGGCAGCAGCGCAAGCAGCGGCGTCATCACCGCGAGCAGCGTCGGCGAGATGAAGGCGAAAGTGCCATCGAGCCTGATCGGCGCCCCCGTCGCGGGCACGAGAAGCAGGCCAACCTGCATCTTGGCGACAGCGTCGCTCTGCAGCATCGCCGCCACGGCCGGCCCGAGCGCCTGCACAAAGACCGGCATCCCGACGGCGAAGGCGAGGACAAGGCCACCGAGCACGCCAACCGCCGCGGCGGTTGCGACCGGCACCGCACGGATCCCTCGCTGGCGACGGCCGAGGAGGCCGATGCCGAAGGCCTTGAGAAAGGTCGCGAAGGCCACCGCCGCGGTGAGCGCGAGCCCGGCCCCCGCCAGCGCCGCCGTGAGGCGGCTCGCCAGGCTTGCAAGGTGGAAGCCCTGAAAGAAGGTCTGGAAGAGATACCATTCGCTGACGAATCCCGCTTGCGGCGGCATCGCCGCCAAGCTCATCGCGGCAAACAGCGCGCCCAGGCCGAAGAACCAGGGGCTGCCGGCGACCATGCCACGTTGCCGGAGGCGGTAGTCGCCGGCCGCACGGTAGACGCCGTCGGCGGTGAGGAACATCGCGCCTTTCGCCAGTGCATGTCCCGCCAGATGGAGGAGCGCCGCGGTCCAGGCGAGGCCCGCGAGATCGGCAAGGCCGTCCTGTCGGAACATCAGCGCCGCGCCCACCAAGCAGACGGCGATCGCGCCGTTCTCCGCCGAGGAGAGGCTCAGCAATTCGCGCCAGGCCTCTTGCTGAAAGGCATAGAGCGCGGTGAGGATCGCGCTCACCACGGCAAGGGCCACGACGAATATCCCCGCAACGGAGACCGGGAGCGCGGGGTCGGCCGGCAGCCAGGCGATGAGCCCGCGGCCCAGCGCGAAGAACGCGGCGTTGAGCACGACGCCGGAGAGAAAGGCGCCGGTCGCGCCGCTTCCCGCGCCATAGGCGCCGGGGAACCATTCGTAGAATGGCAGCAGGCCGAGCTTGGCGCCGAAGCCGATCAGGAGCAGCAGCCCGACGAAGAGCTGCTCGGCACGCGGCATGGCGCGCATCCCCGCAGCGAAGTCGTCGAAAGAGAGGCTGCCCGCCTGCGCGGCGATGAGGATGAAGGCGAGCACCAGAGCGACGGCGCCGGCCTCGAGCAACGCCAGCATGAACAGCACCGGACGCCCCGTCTCCGCCGCCAAGTCGTCGCCCAGGATCATCAAGGCCCCACCAAAGCTCATGATCTCCCAGGCGACGAGGAAGCTGATTGCGTCCTGGAGGCCGAAGACGCCGAGCGCGCCGATGAGGCTCGCCGCGGCGCCGAAGGTCCAGAGTGACCGGCGCGGCGACGGCGTGCCGAGCCAGGCGGCGAGGATCGCGCCGGCGAGGCCGAAGCCCATGAGCCAGAGCGCCGCGGGCGAGAGTTGAAAAACGCTGCCGATGACGCCGATGCCAAGCATCGTCCGCACCGGCGGCGAGCCCCCGGGAAGCGTCGTCGCGACCAGCAGCAGAAGGGCAGCGCCGCCGAGCGCGACAAGCGCCCGCGCCACGCCGACGGCGCGTCCGGCGAGCGCCAGCACCGCCGCGACGACCCAGGCTGCCAAAGCCAGGGCAAGGAGCTCATTCGACAAGGTGGCCTC
Organism: Alphaproteobacteria bacterium; assembly: GCA_030039975.1. GTDB lineage: Bacteria > Pseudomonadota > Alphaproteobacteria > ATCC43930 > CGMCC-115725 > DAHUYF01. Next base: position 849 of record JASHUO010000354.1, on the reverse strand, counting down.
CCGCGACGCGCGGCGGGCGTCGCCCGAGGAACATCAGCAGCGCTTCGATGATGGCGGCGGGATTGGGCGGGCATCCCGGTAGATAGAGATCGACTGGCAATACCCCTTCAAGACCGTTGCCGCAGGCGTAGCCGCCACCGGCGATGCCACCCGAGACGGCACAGGTGCCGACCGCCATGACCCAGCGCGGAGCAGGCATCGCCTCATAGGCGCGGCGCAGCGGCTCCTGCATCGCATAGGTCACCGGACCCGTCACCAGGAGCAGATCGGCGAAGCGCGGCGACGCCGTGAAGAAGACGCCGAAGCGGTGCAGGTTGTAGAAGGGATTGTTGAGCGCCTGCAGCTCCGATTCGCAGCCGTTGCACGAGCCGGCATCGACATGGCGGACATGTAGGCTGCGGCGGAAGCCGCGACGCGACGCTGTCGGTTGTGACGCCGGTACGGGGACGGCGTCTCCGCCGAGCCGCAAGTCGGAACGGGCGCGCGTGCCGAAGGCCCAGTCGAAGGATTGGGTCGCGGCGCCAGTGGGACAGGCTTCGACGCAGAGCTGGCAGACGACGCAGCGTCCATAATCGACCGTGAGGCGCTCGGCGCCGGCCTGATCGGTGCGCACGGTGATGGCGGCGGTCGGGCACGCCTCGGCGCAGGCGGCGCAATCGGGCGCGCACCGCTCCGGCGCGAAGCGTGGCATGCCGAGCACGCCCTCCTGCCCCGCGTCGGGAGCGCCGTCGGGCCAGGGCGTGGTCGCTTTGCCTTGCTGCAATCCGAAGAAGGTCCAGAATGGCATGCTGGCTCCTAGCGGTCGCAGCCGGCGATGGTGAGGCCGAAGCTCGCCTCGTTGATCGCGTA
>JASHUO010000353.1 GCA_030039975.1 Alphaproteobacteria bacterium | reverse complement strand
TCGAAGCCGGTACCGCTGATGTTGGGAAAGGCGTAGAAGGCGCCGCCCGGCGTCGCGCAGCGGACGCCCGGCAGGGAATTGAGCGCATCGACGATGTACCGCCGCCGCTCGGCAAACGCGGCCACCATTTTGCGCGAAGGCTCCTTGGCGCCGGTTAATGCTGCAATTCCAGCATATTGCGTGGCGGCATTGACGCAGGAATGACAGTTGATGGCGAGCCGCTCGGCGGCGGCGAACAGGCTCTCCGGCCAGACGCCGTAACCGAGGCGCCAGCCGGTCATGGCGTAGGTCTTGCTCCAGCCGTCGAGGAGGATGACGCGGTCGCGCAGCGCCGGATAGGTCAGGAGGCTGACATGCTCGGCCCCGTCATAGACCATCTCGCCATAGATCTCGTCGCTGAGGATGGCGACATGGGGGTGGCGCTCGAGCCCGTGGGCGAGCCGGTCGAGCTCGCGCCGCGGCACTGCGCCGCCGGTCGGATTGGCCGGGCTGTTGAGGATGATCAGCCGCGTCCGCGGCGTGATCTTGGCCAGCACCTCTTCCTCGTTGAAGGAGAAGCCGGCCTCTTCATAGAGCGGCATTGGCACCGGCGTCGCGCCGGAAAAGCGGATGACGCTCTCATAGATGGGAAAGCCGGGATTGGGGTAGATGATCTCGGCGCCGGGCTCGCCGAACATCATCATGGCGAAGAACATGGTGACCTTGCCGCCCGGGACGACCAGCACCTGGTCGGGCGAGACCGTGGCGCCATGCCGGCGGTGGAGATCGGCTGCTACCGCTTCGCGCAGCGGCAGGATGCCGTTGGCCGGGGTATAGCCGTGATGGCCGTCGGCCAGCGCCTTGCGGCCGGCTTCGACGATATGGGCCGGCGTTGCGAAATCCGGCTGGCCGATGCCGAGATTGATGATCGAGCGGCCTTCGGCCTCGAGCGCCTTGGCGCGTGCCAGCACTTCGAACGCGCTTTCGGTGCCGAGCTGGGCCATGCGGCCCGCCATCGTCAACATGCGGCGATCCTCCCGGTTTTTTCCATAGCCCCGATCGCCCCTGTATCCCCGATCGGAGGCGTTCTGCCAAGGGGCGCGCACGCCTCAGTAGGCGACGGAGCCGTCCGGGCGATAGAGCACGGAATAGGCGCAGATCATGTCGACATGGCGGCCGTCGCCCGCCAGCGGCAGGAGGATATTCTCGATCATGTCGAAGTCGCGATGGACCCAGAGCCGCGGCTTGCCCTTGCGCCGGTCGGGCACGCCGCGCTCGACCACCCCGCGGTAGCGCGCGGTGAATGCGGAACTCTCCATGATGCCGGGATGCGCCTCGTCGAACCAGAGGCCGGTCACCTCATGGCCGATCGCCTCGACGATACCGGTGCCGGCGAGACGGTAGCGCATGCGGAAGGGCTCACGCTGGATGTCGAGCAGCCAGATGCCCGGCAGCAGCTCCGGCACGTCGATGGGATCGAAATGGCGGCGGCCCGGCAGCAGGCCACCCGCCGGGCGAATGGCGCACCAATAGCCATAGAGCCGCGTCAGACGCGGGTTCCAGTCCGTCGTATCGAGATCGAAATCGCTGTCGGACGGCATGGTGCCCTTCCTGGCGCCACACATGCTAGACGACAGCGGTTAACAAACCGTCGCACGGCCGACAGCGTGGCCACAGTGAATCGATGTGATCAACTCTTCGTGCGATTGTTTCTTGCGCGGCCGAGATCGGCGGCGGTGAGGTCGGCCCCGTCGAGCCGCGCGCCGGCGAGATCGGCTTCGTCGAACTTGGCGCGGCGCAGCGTCGCGCGGCGCAGATCGGCGCCGTCGAGCTTGGCGCCTTCGAGGTTGGTCGCGATCTCGACGCGCTCGGCGCCAACCCCTTCGAGCGGGCCGAGATCCGCTCCGGCGAGGAGCGCGCCGCCGAGATGGGCATGCGTCAGCGTCGCGCCGCGCAGATCGGCGCCGGTGAGATTGGCGCCGCGCAGATCCGCGAGCGAAAGATCGCACGCGGCGAGCAGCGCGCCCGAGAGATTGGCGCGGCGCAGCGCCACATGGGTGAGCTCGGCCAGCGCGAGATTGACGTTGCGCAGGTCATGGCCGGAGAGATCCGTGTCGCTGAGCAGCGCGCGCTCGCCCTCGCGGCCGTCGCTGTCGATCCATTGTGCATGGAGCTGCAGCAGCTTCGCCAGCTTCTCGGCGGCGATACGGCGAAGCGCCGCGCCTTGCAGCTCGTGGCGGCCGATCGCGTCGGCCAGCGCGCCGGGATCGATGATTGCGCCGGTGATGTCGACGCCGCGCAGCTCGGCGCCGTTGAGGTTGGCGTCGGTCAGCACCGCGCCGCGCATCACCGCGTCGTTGAGCTTGGCATCGCGCAGATCGGCGCTGTTGAGATTGGCGCCGGTGAGGTTGGTGCGGCGCAGATCGGCCGCGGTGAGATCGGCACGGATCAGCGTGGCGTCGGTGAGCTGCGCCATGGAGAGCGCCGCGCCGGCCAGCCGCGCGCCGGAGAAATCGGCGCCCTTCGCCTGGATCGATTGCAGATCGGCGGGCTGCGTCTCGTAGCTGGCATCGGCGGATTTCGCCGCGCCGGGCACGGCGAGCGCGCCCTCTCGGAGATCGGCGTCGTTGAGCCGCGCCCGCTCGAGCCGCGCGCCCCAGAGCCGGGCGCCGCGCAGATCCGCCTTGCTGAGATCGGCGCCCTCGAGGCTCGCGAGGCGCAGATCGGCGACGAAGAGATTGGTGCGCTCGAGCCGCGCGCCGTCGAGCTTGCAGCCTTGCAGATTGGCGCCGGTGAGATCGGCGCCGGAAAGGTTCTCGTTGCTGAGGTCGAGGCCGCTCAGATCGTGATGCGCGAGCGCCGCCGGCCGGCCGCCCCACCAGCCTTCGACATAGCGCCGCTGCGATTGCAGGATGCGCTTCAGCTGCGCCGCGGTGAGCCGCGTCTTCGCCGGTGTCGCGCCAGAATTTGCCGATGCACTCATGCGCGCGAGTGTCGCTCAAGACGCGGCGAAAATCTCGCCCGTTTACATTGAAAGCAATCAGTTGGGAAACGCGATAAAGCCGCGGCGAAACCGCCGTTCTGCCGCGCGCTTTGTCTTGCCTTCACCCGCCGTTCCGGGGCGATAATCACGCCTGTGGGGATGCGGAGTTATCTCGGAGTTGTCGCGCTTTGTTGCATTTCGAAGTGCATACGCTCGCCGAGGACCGCTGGCTGATCGACGGTGTCTTCTCCGAGAAGGAGACGGCGATCGAGGACGCGAAGCTGCTGCTTGCGCATCAGCGGGCGCTCGATGCCGTGCGCGTGCTGCGCGTCGAGGAGAAGCGCGAGGGTTTCATCGAGGCGACCATCTATATCGGCGCACGGCCGCGGCGGCGGCGGCGCAAGAATCGCAGCGCTACCCTTTGGTACCTGTCGCGGGCGGTCGCGCCGATGGCGCCGCGACCCGCTCCCCGCTCGTTCGCGCCCGCGCGGCCGCGCAGCGCGGCTCCCGCGCTGCTGCTGCTGACGGTGCTCTCGCTTGCGGGCTTCAGCGTGCTCTTCGCCCACCACTCGACCGAGCGGAATTGGGTCTGGGTCTTCGACCGGCCGGAAGCGCAGCAGCAGCACGATCTCCACAGCCCCTGGACCAAGGTGTCGCTACCGGCAGAACGCGCCCTGGCGCGCTGAAGGCGCTGCCGCTGTAGACATCTCGAAAAACGCCGCAATCCCAAAACCCCCTTCCGCCTTTCCCGCGCGCTCCGCTAGTCGGAGCTCATCCCCTGGATGCCCGCTTTCGCGAGCAAGGCGAAAAAATTGAAACAAGGCATCGCTCTGCGCTGAGCGCGCGCCTATTTCGGCTGCGCGTCTTTATTGTTCTGCTTGCTGTCGGGCGCATTGGGCGGCGGCAGAACCGGCATGTTGCTACGGCCGGTCGGGTTGATGACCGGCATGTTGCTGTGTCCCTTCGGCTCGATCACCGGCATGTTGCTGTTGCCTTGGCCGGACGAGCTGCCGGTCGAGGGTGGTTGCTTCGGCTGGTTTGGCGGCGCGTTCTGGTTCTGAGCGAGTGCCGTCGGAACCATGCTGGCCGA
>JASHUO010000352.1 GCA_030039975.1 Alphaproteobacteria bacterium | reverse complement strand
GTCGGTAAATTGTCGATGCTACAGGGCCGGCGGCCGGAGACCACCGAGGCAGAGCGCAAGGCGAGCGGTGCCTTCGTCACGCTGTCACCCTACCGCGACGGCAATATCTTCTGCGCGAAATTCTCCGGCGACGCGGCCTGGGAGCGGCACCCCAGCGGCGACGAGCTCGTGCAGGTCGTCGACGGCGCCACGGTTTTGCACGTCGTCAGCGAAGACGGGCCGCTGTCCTACGCGCTGAGCGCCGGCATGGTGGTGATCGTGCCGCAAAACATGTGGCACCGCTTCCATGCGCCGGACGGCGTGACGTTGGTGACCGCGACGCCGAAGCCGACCGAGCATCTCACGGTCGATGTCGAAGACCCACGGACTCTCACCGACACACAGCGCGCGGCCGCCACCGAACACAAATGGCGCTGACGCGTTTCAGCTGGCGTTGAGCTCGCCCGCTGTTGAACAAGTGTCCCGCGCTGGCTCGAACCGAGATACTACCCGGAGCTCCTCTCGCTTTACCCCGCGGCGGCTTTCGCCTATGGATGCGCCTCTCCCTCCGCAACGGGGAAGTCTATGAGCTTCACCATCATCGATAGCGTGCCGGCGCGTCTCAACCGCAGCGAGCTCGCCGTGCCCGGCAGCCATCCGCAATTCTTCGAGAAGGCCGCGAAAGGTGGCGCCGACATCATCTTTCTCGACCTCGAGGACGCGGTCGCCCCCGACGAGAAGGAAAAGGCGCGCAAGAACGTGATCGCGGCGCTCAACGACGTCGATTGGCGCGGCAAGACGCTGTCGCTGCGCGTCAACGGCCTCGACACGCATTACATGTACCGCGACATCGTCGATGTCGTGGAGCAGGCGGGCGACAAGCTCGACCTCATCATGATTCCCAAGGTCGGCACGGCCGCCGATGTCTATGCGCTCGACATGCTGGTGACCCAGATCGAAACGGCAAAGCGCTTCGAGAAGCGCATCGGCTTCGAGCTCATCATCGAGACCGCGCTCGGCATGCAGAACGTTCACGCCATCGCCGGCGCGTCGAAGCGGCTCGAATCACTGCATTTCGGCGTTGCCGACTACGCCGCCTCGACGCGCGCGCGCACCACCAATATCGGCGGCGCCAATCCCGACTATGCCATCCTAACCGACAAGGACGAAGCGGGACGGCGCGAGACTCATTGGGGCGATATGTGGCACTACGCGCTGTCCCGCATGGTGGTGGCGGCGCGCGCCAACGGGCTGCGGCCGATCGACGGCCCGTTCGGCGATTTCTCCGACGCCGATGCCTATCGCGCGGCGGCGCGGCGCGGCGCGGCGCTGGGCTGCGAGGGCAAATGGGCGATCCACCCCTCGCAGGTGGCGCTCGCCAATGAGTGCTTCACGCCGTCGGCCAAAGAGGTCGAGCGCGCCAAGCGCATCCTCGCGGCAATGGAGCAGGCGAAGCGTGAGGGCCGCGGCGCGGTGGCGCTGGACGGCCGGCTCATCGACATCGCCTCGATTCGCCAGGCCGAGGTGCTGGTGAAGAAGGCCGAGTCGATCGGCGGCAGCTGACGGAAGAGTGGCGCGGCGGGCGTCGCTGTGCTAGGCAGCGCTCAATGCGCCACTTTCTCGATTTCGAGAAGCCGCTCGCCGAGCTCGAGGGCAAGATCGAGGAGCTCCGGCACCTCTCCAACGGCAACGATATCAACATCGCCGACGAGGTGACGCGGCTCGAAGCCAAAGTCGACCGGCTGCTGCGCCAGACCTATGCCAAGCTCACGCCGTGGCAAAAGGTGCAGCTCGCGCGCCATCCCGACCGGCCGCATGGCTCCGACTATATCAGGGAGCTGATCACCGAGTTCACGCCGCTTGCCGGCGATCGCGGTTTTGGCGAAGACCGGGCCATCCTGGGCGGCATTGGCCGTTTCCGCGGGCGCAGCGTCGTGGTGCTGGCGCATGAGAAGGGCGCCGATACGGAAACGCGGCTCAAGCACAATTTCGGCATGGCGAAACCCGAGGGCTACCGCAAGGCGCGACGCCTCATGACGCTCGCCGACCGCTTTGGCCTGCCGCTCCTCACCTTCATCGACACACCAGGAGCCTATCCTGGCATCGATGCCGAAGCGCGCGGCCAGGCGGAAGCGATTGCGCGCGCGATCGAGGCCTGTCTCGAGCTCACCGTACCGATGATCGCCACCGTCATCGGCGAGGGCGGCTCTGGCGGCGCGCTGGCGCTCGCCGCCGGCAACAAGGTGCTGATGCTGGAGCACGCGGTCTATTCCGTCATCTCGCCCGAGGCCTGCGCGTCGATCATCTGGCGCACCGCGGAGAATGCGCAGGACGCTGCCGAGGCGCTGAAGCTTACGGCGCAGGATCTGCTGAAGCTCGGCGTCATCGACGCCGTCATCGCCGAGCCGCTGGGCGGCGCGCATCGCGAACGGGTGCCGGCGATGACCGCCGCGGGCGATGCGATCGAACAGGCGCTCCGGCCGCTCGCCGGAATGGACGGCCCGAACCTCCGTCAGCAGCGCCGCGAGAAATTCCTCGCGATGGGCAATCGCGGACTTTAGCAGCCCGGCGCCCCTTGTTCCGTGGCGCCGGCGGCCCGATCTAAGAGCCAGTCCCTTTCGCTTCGGCGAGGCGCCCCATGACACCGCAGGAACGCGATCTCATCACCGCCCTTCTCGCGCGGTTGAAACAGCAGGGAAATCAACCGAAGGATGCCGAAGCCGAAGCGCTCATTCGCGCAGCCATGGCAGCGCAGCCCGACGCGCCTTACCTGCTGGTGCAGACGGTGCTGATCCAGGACCTGACGCTGCACGACGCCGAGCGCCGCATCGCTGAACTCGAGCGTCAAGTTGCCGCGCGTCCGGTGCCGGCGCCCGCCGCGCCGACGAGCTTTCTCGGCGGCGCCGGACGCGGCAGCGTGCCCGCTGCGGGCGCTTGGCCGCAGGCGACGTCGCCCGCCATGGCGGCCCCGAGTCCGGTCTGGACGCAATCGTCTGCCGGCGCCGCGGCAGCGCCGGCGCCACAGCCGATGATGAGCCCGCCGCAAATGCTCTCGGGATCCGGCTCCGGCTTCCTGCGCCAAGCAGCGACGACGGCGGCAGGGGTCGCCGGCGGCGCGCTCCTCTTCCAGGGCATCGAATCGCTGTTCGGGCCGCATTATGGCGGCGGCTTCCTCGGCGGCACGCCAATGCAGCCGGGACTGAGCGAGACCGTCATCAACAACTACTACGGCGACACGCCGGACACCGATCAAGGTAACCCGCAGAGCGCCGATTTCGCCAACGATCCAAGCCTGCAGCAGGCTGATTTCGGCAACGATCCCGGGCAGGATTACGCCTCCGACCAGGACATGGCCGATACCGATGTCGGCGGTCAGGATGTCGGCGACGACGGCAATTACGACGTGTGACCGGCGCCGTTCATCCCGACGCGCGCAGCGTGTAGCCGGCGCCGCGCACCGTGTGCAGCAGCGGCGTGGCGAAGCCCTTGTCGAGCTTCTGCCGCAGCCGGCTCACATGCACATCGATGACGTTGGTCTGCGGGTCGAAATGATGGTCCCAGACCTTTTCCAGCAACATGGTGCGGGTGACGATGTGACCGGCATGCCGCATGAGGTATTCGAGCAGCCGGAACTCGCGCGGCAGCAGATCAATGATGCGGCCGTCCCGGGTAACGCTGCGCGTCAGCAGGTCCATTTCCAGATCGCCTACGGCAAGCCGCGTCTCGGCGTTGCCGCGGCGCGTCAGGGCTTCGAGCCGGGCCAGCAGCTCGGCGAAGGCGAAGGGCTTCGAGAGATAGTCGTCGCAGCCGGCGCGCAGGCCCTTGACGCGGTCGTCGACATCGCCGAGCGCGCTTAGCACCAGCACCGGCGTCTGGTTGCGCGCCGCGCGCATCGCCGCGACGATCGACAGCCCGTCCATGCCCGGCAGCATGCGGTCGATGATCATGGCGTCAAAGTTTTCGTGCGTCGCCCGCTCGAGCCCGTCGCGGCCTTCCCCGACGAGCGCCACGCGATGGCCGCTCTCGGTCAGCCCCTTCACGAGATAGGCGGCAGCCTCGTGATCGTCTTCGACAACGAGAATGCGCATGACGTTGCCCAATGAAACGGCGGCGGGGCCGGCGGCGCGCGCCGGCCCCGTGCCGCGCTGATCAGCCGTTCTCGCCCTTGCTCATCGACAGCGCCAGGTACTGGTTGGTGCCGTGGCGATTGATGAGCAGCAGGACGTTGGTCTTCTTCTCGTGCTGGGCCTGCTTCAGCCGCTCCTCGGCCTGCTTCGGCGAGGTCACCGCTTCTTGGTTGATCTGCTCGATGACATCGCCGGGCTGGATGCCGAGCTCGGCAAGCGGGCTGTTGTCGCTGACGCCGGTCACGACCACGCCCTTGACGTCCTTCGGCACGCCGGCGCGCTGGCGCAGCTCGGGGGAGAGCGGCGCGAGCTTGAGGCCGAGGGCCGAGGCGTTCTCGGCCTCGCCCGGCTCCGCCTGGTGCCCGTTCTCCGCCACCTGCGGGTTCTCGGGCATCTGGCCGATACCGACAGCGATGGTTTCGGTCTTGCCGCCGCGGAAGACCTCGACCTTGGCTTTCTCGCCGATCGGCGTCTCCGCAACGACGATCGGCAGATCGCGCACCTTTTGCACGGCGTGGCCGTCAAAGGAGAGGATGACGTCGCCCTGCTTCACGCCGGCCTTGGCCGCCGGGCTGTCCTTGGTCACATCGGCGACGAGTGCGCCTTCGGGCTTGGCGAGGCCGAGGCTCGAAGCGATTGCCGGCGTCACCTCCTGGATCTGGACGCCGAGCCAGCCGCGCTCCACCTTGCCGTGCTCGCGCAACTGATCGATCACCGGCTGCGCCAGGCTCGACGGAATCGCGAAGCCGATACCCACCGAACCGCCATTGGGCGAGTAGATCGCCGTGTTGATGCCGATGACCTGGCCATCGAGATTGAAGGTCGGGCCGCCTGAGTTGCCGCGGTTGATGGCGGCATCGAGCTGGAGGTAGTCGTCATAGGGTCCGGAATGGATGTCGCGGCCGCGCGCGGAGATGATGCCCGAGCTCACCGTGCCGCCGAGGCCGAAGGGATTGCCGACGGCAAGCACCCAGTCACCCACCTGCAGCGCATTGCTGTTGCCCCAGCTGACATAGGGCAAGGGATGGTCGACATTGATCTTGATCAGCGCCAGATCGGTCTTGCTGTCGCGGCCGATCACCTTGGCGGGATGCTTGGAGCCGTCCTGGAAAACAACCGTCACCTTATCGGCATTGGCGACGACGTGATTGTTGGTGACGATGTAACCGCTGGGATCGATGATGAAGCCGGAGCCCAGCGCGATGCGTTGCTCATGCGGCGTGGGCTGCATCGGCATGCCCGGCATGCCCTGGCCCTGCTGCTCGAAGAATTTGCGCAAGAACTGGTCGAACGGCGATTGCGGCAAGTCCTGTTGCGGGCCGCCCTGATCGTCCATCTGGTCACCATCGTCGGTCGCGTTCGCCTTCTCGGTGACGGAGATGTTGACGACCGCCGGCAGCACCTTCTTCACCAGCGGTGCGAAGCTCGGCAACGCCGCCGCCTGGCTCGACACCGCGGGCGCCGGCGCCGCGGTCTGCGCCCACACCATCGGCGCATAGGCCAGGCTCAAGCCGACACTCGTCGCGAGCGCTGCGGCACGGATCCGCCGGAAAGCCGAGGCCTTCGAGCGGCAGGGGGTTGGAGACAACATGGGTTCAATACCTCTTGGGGGCTGAAGGCGGAGCTTTACCATAAAAACGCCGTGCCTCCCGGCTCGGCGCCCGCTCCTTGAGATTTACGCCAAGGGCATTACGCCGCCCCTTCCCTCGGATTAAATCGCTGTAATCTTGTTTCGCGGAGCGGCGTCACGCGTCGCGCGCATTCACCGGCACAAACTCACCTAATCCTCGGTCTCGAGCATCTGCAACAGAGCGCGCAAGGTCGGCGCCATGCGCTCCAGCTCGCGGCGATGCGCCAGCGACAGCAGCTCAAGTAATTTCTCCGCCTGCGGCGTCAAGGCCAGCATCACCTGCCGCGCATCCGCGGTGCCCGCCTCGCGCCGCAGCAAACCCTGCGCTTCGAGCCGGGTGGCGAGCCCGGCGGCGCTGTGCGGCCGAAGCTGCAGCTGCTCGGCCAAGCCGCCCACGGCAAGCCGCCCACCCGTAGCGCCGCGGATGGCGAGCAGGGCCTGGTGCTGCTGTGGCGTCAACCCCTGCTCTCCCGCCGCCGCTTCGCTGAAGCGCAGAAAACGCCGGAGCGCGTGGCGGAATCCCGCCAGCAGCCGGTATTCGGCGTCGCTCAAGCCGGGCTTAGGGCCAGCCATGCGCTTTGCGCGGGGGCGAAAGCCATCGCCGCCTATTGACAGTTATATCGCAATGCGACATATGCTGCACCGCACCACGAACAGTACGCGGTGATTACCCCGCCCCATCTCTCACCACCTCACGCCTTCCCATTCTTCTGCATCGCCAGCGCGGCCAACCCGCCCTCGGAGCGCCATGGAGCACGAGCGAACCGACTATCTCCGCGATTTTTCCACCGATGCAAGGGTCCTCTTCCTTGTTGGTCTCGCCCTCGTCATCGGCGCCGCCGGCGCCGGCGCCGCGGCCGTGCTGCTCAGGCTTATCGAGCTCATCACCAATGTCGCCTATACCGGCCAGCTCCACGGCGGCCTCGCCACGCCGGCAGGTAATCACCTCGGCGCGTTCGCGCTTTTCGTGCCGGCCGCGGGCGGGCTCATCATCGGCTTCATGGCGCGGTTCGGTTCGGAGAAGATCCGCGGCCACGGTATTCCCGAGGCAATCGAAGCCATCCTGATCGGCGGCAGCCGCATTCAGCCGAAGGTGGCGCTGTTAAAGCCGATCTCCTCGGCCATTTCGATCGGCACCGGCGGGCCGTTCGGAGCCGAGGGGCCGATCATCATGACCGGCGGCGCGCTCGGCTCGCTTATCGCGCAATTCTTCGAGCTGTCTTCGGCGGAGCGCAAGACGTTGCTGGTGGCGGGCGCCGCCGCCGGTATGTCCGCCACCTTCGCCACGCCGGTGGCGGCGGTGCTGATCGCGGTCGAGCTGCTGCTGTTCGAGTGGAAGCCGCGCAGCTTCATCCCGGTCGCCGCCGCATCGACGGTCGCGGCGGCGCTGCGCCCTTTCCTCATCGGCGCGGGTCCGCTCTTTCCGGTCACGGCGCATCTGGCGCTGCCCTGGTGGGGATTGTTGGCCTGCGCGGCGTCCGGCATTGTTGCCGGGCTCGCCTCCGGCCTCCTCACCGCGCTCGTCTATGGCAGCGAGGATCTGTTCCAGCGCCTCCCCATCCATTGGATGTGGTGGCCGGTGCTGGGCGGCCTCGTTGTCGGGCTCGGCGGACTCATTGAGCCGCGCGCGCTCGGCGTCGGCTACGACATCATCCGCGAGATGCTGCAGCACGGCATCGTGCTCAAAGCGCTGTTGCTGCTGCTCGTGGTCAAGGCCGTGATCTGGGCGGTGGCGCTCGGTTCCGGCACATCGGGCGGCGTTCTGGCGCCGCTGCTGATCATCGGCGGTGCGCTCGGCGCGTTGGAGGCGCCGCTGATGCCGGTGGGCGACAGCCGCTTCTGGGCGATGCTCGGCATGGCGGCGATGATGGGGGGCACGATGCGCTCGCCGTTGACGGCGCTCGTCTTCACGCTCGAATTGACCCACGACACCGGCGCCCTGCTGCCGCTGCTGATCGCCTGCAGTGCGGCCTTCGCCGTCACCGTATTGCTGCTCAAGCGCTCGATCCTCACCGAGAAGCTGGCGCGCCGCGGTCAGCATGTGAATCGCGAATACGTCGTCGACCCCTTCGAGATCGCCCGGGTCGGCGACGTCATGGTGCGCAAGGTCGACACCCTCCCCGCGCGCATGCGTATCGAGGACGCAGTGCGCACCTTCACCGAAGAGGCGAAGCGGCACAAGAGCTATCCCATCCTCACGGAAGATGGCCGCGTGCTTGGCATGGCATCGCGCGCCGACGCGCTGCGCTGGCTGATGCGCGGCTGGGAGCCGGGCACGACGCTGGCTGATGTCGCACGCGACAGCGCGCCGCTCATCGGCCATGCCGACGAGCTGGTCGGCCA
>JASHUO010000351.1 GCA_030039975.1 Alphaproteobacteria bacterium | reverse complement strand
GTCGGCGACGGCGCCAGTGCGCGGGGGGGCACCGCGGCGCCAGGCTCGCCAGCGCGCTGCAGCTCGCGGACGAGATCGCCGGGGGCCGGCAGATCCGCGACATAAGCGAGGCGCACCAGCACCATCTCCGCCGCCTGCAGCGGCGAGGGCGCGTTCTGCACCTCGGCGATGCCTTTGAGCAGCATCTGCCAGGCGCGCGCCAACACCGGCAAGCCCAAGCGCTGCGCCAGGCCCAAGCCGCGTTGCCGCTCGCCGGCAAGCGCGGGATCGTCCTCGCCGGCGGCCGGCACCAGCTTCAGCCGGGTGATGAAGTGCGCGAGCTCGAGCAGATCCTGCAGCACCATCAGCGGATCGGCGCCGCCCTCATAGAGCACGCCCATCCGCCGCAAGGCATCGGCGGCGTCGCCGCGCAGCACCGTCTCGAACAGGTCGAAGACGAGGCCGCGATCGGCAATGCCAAGCATGTCGCGCACCGCGCTCTCGGCGATGGCATTGCCGCCCAGCGCGATCGCCTGGTCGAGCAGCGAGAGCCCGTCGCGCACCGAGCCGTCGGCGGCGCGCGCGATCAGCGCGATCGCCGCCGGCTCGGCCGCGACGCCTTCCTTCTCGGCGATGCCGCGGTAATGCTCGATCAGCAGCTCGACCGGCACGCGGCGCAGCGAAAAGCGCTGACAGCGCGACAGCACGGTGATCGGCACCTTGTGGATCTCGGTGGTGGCGAAGATGAAGATGACGTCGGCCGGCGGCTCCTCGAGCGTCTTCAACAAAGCGTTGAAGGCGTTCTTCGACAGCATGTGCACTTCGTCGATGATGTAGATCTTGTAGCGCGCCGATACCGGCTTGTAGCGGACGCCGTCGGTGAGCTCGCGGATATCGTCGACGCCGGTGCGCGAAGCGGCGTCCATCTCCATCACATCGACATGGCGGTCCTCGGCGATGGCGCGGCAGGGCTCGCATTGGCCGCAGGGCGCGATGGTCGGCCCGCCGCTGCCGTCGGGGCCGACGCAGTTGAGCGCGCGCGCCAGGATGCGGGCCGTGGTCGTCTTGCCGACGCCGCGCACCCCGGTGAGGATGAACGCATGCGCGATGCGGCCGGTGGCAATGGCGTTGGTGAGGGTCTTCACCATCGCCTCCTGGCCGATCAGCGCGGCGAAGGTGCTCGGCCGGTATTTGCGCGCCAGGACGCGGTAAGGGGCGCCCGGCTCAGTCATGGCAGCTCATCGGACTTTGTAAACCACCGGGGCGGCATGGCGTCAGGGGAAGCCGGTGGGAGGCTGGACGACGACCCAGACCGAAACTCGTTACGGCTGCTTCCTTCCGGACCTGACCGGGTTGGCGAGGGACCTGTCCACCGCCAGCCTCCCAGGGCCACTATATCAGGTCCGGCGGCGGGACCGGCAAGGCCGTTCGCCGCGGGGGCCTGGCGCGGCGCCGCGACCCTGCCGCCGCTTGCCCCCAGGCCGCTCCATATGCCAGTGTCTCGGCCGAGATGAAGGCACCCAACTTTTACGCCGCGGCGGGCATCGTCGACCGCGCCGGCTGGCGGCGCAAGGACCCGGATTGGCTGGCCGCGCGCCTCACCGACCCCGAGAGCCGCTTCGTTCCCGTCTGGCGCAGCCAGAATCTGGTGCTGAGCCTCACCGGCGCGGCGCCGCAAGCGGCCTTTCTCCAGCACCACCATGTCATCGCCGAAGGCGAGTACGTGCTGCTCGGCATCGTCGAGGAGCGCGCGTTTTTTGCCGTGGATTTGAGCCATGTCGAGACGCCGCTCGAGGCGCTGCGCGGCGATCTGCCGCTCGAATTCACCGATCTCAGGCGGGTGGGGCCGCTGCTCGCGCGGCACGAGGGCTCGCTCCTCGCCTATGCGCGCGGCATCACCTATTGGCATAGCCGCCACCGCTTCTGCGGCGTCTGCGGCAGCGCCACGCGCAGCGAGGAAGGCGGCCATGTCCGGCGCTGCACCAACGCGTCCTGCAACGCCCCGCATTTTCCCCGCACCGATCCGGCGGTGATCATGCTGGTGCATGATGGGGATCGCTGCCTGCTGGGCCGCCAGCGCGTCTGGCTCGCCGGGATGCATTCGACCTTGGCGGGCTTTGTCGAGCCGGGCGAAAGCCTCGAAGAGGCCGTGGCGCGCGAGGTCGAGGAGGAGACGGCGATTCGCGTCGACCAGGTGACCTACCATTCCTCGCAGCCCTGGCCGTTCCCGGCCTCGATCATGCTGGGCTTCCACGCCCGCGCGCGGACGACGGAGATCCGCGTCGATCACAGCGAGCTGCAGGATGCGCAATGGTTCGATCGCGCCTTCCTCCTCACCCACCAGGACGATGACGAATTCCGCATGCCGCGCCGCGATTCGATCGCGCGCCGGCTGATCGAGGATTGGCTCGGACGCGGGGGGTAGCGCCGCGCATGGACGCCGTCCCCACGCTCGAAACCGAGCGGCTCCGCCTGCGCGGCTGGCGCGACGAGGATTTTGAGCCGCTCTGCCGGATGATGGCCGATGGCGAGGTCATGCGCTTCATCGGCGGCGTGCATTCGCGGATGGATACGTGGCGCGTGATGGCCTTCTTCGTCGGCCATTGGGTGCTGCGCGGCCATGGCTTCTGGGTGGTCGAGCGCAAAGCGGACGGCGCGTTCCTCGGGCGCGTCGGCCTGTGGCGGCCGGAGGGCTGGCCCGGCCTCGAAGTCGGCTGGGCCTTGGACCGGCCCTATTGGGGCGAAGGCTATGCGACGGAAGCCGCCAAAGCATCGCTCGATTACGGCTTTCGGAACCATGCGGTGCCGCAACTGATCTCGCCCATCGATCCCGACAATCGGCCCTCGCAGCGCGTGGCCGAGCGGCTGGGCGAGACCAAGGGACCGCCGCATACCTTCACGCTCATCGGGCGCAGCTTCACTGCTGATGTCTGGGGGATCAGCCGCGAGCGCTGGGTGGCGATGAGAGGCGGCTAGGTCGTCCCACGTGGGCTAAGCGCTCTGCGCCGCCAGTTGCGACGTCGGTGATACTCTACCGAGCGTCTTCTCTCCACCGTTTGACGATGCTTAGGAACTGATCTCT
>JASHUO010000350.1 GCA_030039975.1 Alphaproteobacteria bacterium | reverse complement strand
TCGACCTGCTGCGCTCGGTCGAATCCGCCTATCGCAACGTCTTCTGCTGTCCCGGCGCCTTGACCGGCTTGCGCGCCAGCGCCGTGCGCGGCGTGCTCGGGCGCTGGAAGAAGCAGCGCTTCCTCGGCCGCGAGTGCACCTTCGGCGAGGATCGCGCGCTCACCAATTACCTGCTCGAAGCGGGCTATGACACGGTCTATCAGCGCAGCGCGGTGGTGCGCACCGTCGTGCCGCAGGTCTATTCGAAACTGTGCAAGATGTTCATCCGCTGGGATCGCAGCTATGTGCGCGAGGAGCTGCGCTTTGCCCGCATCGTGTGGAAGCGGCCGCTGAAGACGCGCTTCATCGCGCTCTACGACCGCTGCGTCACCAATCTGCGCTTCCCGATCCAGTACGCGAGCCTCATCCTGCTGCTCGACCTCGTCGGACACCAGCCGCATGTGCTCGTCCGGATGCTGGCGGGGACGGCGCTCGTCTCGCTGGTGAACATGGTCTATTACCTGCGCAGCGAGCGCTCCTTCGACTTCTTTTATGGCGTCTTTTATACGTATTTCTACCTTTTCACCTTGTTCTGGATCTTCCCTTACGCCCTCCTGACGGTGCGCGCGCGCTCCTGGCTCACACGCTGAGCGGAGCCACCCGCGGAGTGCGCAGCCCTGCCATGCCGAAGCGGTGCAGGCGAAAATAGGGGGAGATGCACATAATTAGGGCGATGAACCGTGCCAAGCCGCTGCCGGAGGTTTGCAACCTGCTCGCCCTGCGCCAGGCGACGCGGCGGCTGACGCAGGTCTATGACCATTTCCTCGCGCCTTCCGGCGTGCGCGGGACGCAATTCTCGATCCTCGCCCGGCTCCGGCGGCAGGGCAATGTGCCGATCGGCGAGATGGCGGAGGCGATGGTGATGGACCGCACCACGCTGGCGCGCAACCTCAAGCCGCTGCAGCGCCAGCGTCTCGTCGCGATCGCCGCCGGTGCCGATCGCCGCCGGCGCGAGATCCGCCTGACCGAGAAGGGCCTCGCCGCGATCGAAGCGGCCCTGCCGCTGTGGCGGCGGGCGCAGCAGCATTTCGAGGCAGAGTACGGTCAGGCGGAGGCGTCGCGATTGCGCAGCATGCTGCGCGACGTGTCGCTGACCGAGGTCGCGGGCTAGGGGCCGGTGTACCGATGCTGACGGATGACTCACAAACGTCGTCATGGCCGCGCTTGTCGCGGCCATCTACGTCATTCCGCGCCCCGTCGCTCGACGTGGGTGGCCGGGACTCGGCCTTCGGCCGGCCCGGCCATGACGAGAAAGTGAAAGTAGTGTCCGCGTCGGTACATTAGGCGTTGCCCAGGCGCATCCCTTGCCGGGCCGCTCTGCGCGCAAATAGGGGTATATACACTGATCAGCGGTGCGTGCCGCCGAAGGGGGAAGGAGATGAGCGAGGTTCTCGATATCGCAACGAGCGCGCCGCCGCGAGCGCGGAGCGCGACGGCGCCGCGCACGCAGCTGATGCTCGAGGCGCCGATCGTGCCGACCTTGCTGCGCCTCGCCTGGCCGAACGTTGCGGTGATGCTGGCCCAGGCCGCCGTCGGCCTGATCGAGGCCTATTTCGTCGGCTGGCTCGGCACGGCCGCGCTCGCGGGCGTGGCGCTGGTGTTTCCGGTGCTGATGCTGATGCAGATGATGTCGGGCGGGGCCATTGGCGGCGGCATCTCCTCAGCCATCGCCCGGGCGCTCGGCGGCGGCCGGCGCGACGAGGCGGAGGTCCTGGTCATGCAGGCCGTGCTGATCGCGCTGATGCTCGGCGTGGTGTTCGGCGCGGCCGCGCTCGCCTTCGGTCCCGCACTCTATCGCGCCATGGGCGGCAACGATGCGCCAGTGCTGGCTGCGGCGCTGCTCTATTCCAATACGCTCTTCATCGGCGCGCCGCTGCTCTGGCTGCTCAACTGTCTCAGCAGCGTCGTGCGCGGCACCGGTAACATGCTGGTTCCGGCGCTGGTCACCTGCGCCGGAACGCTGGCGCTGCTCGTGCTGTCGCCGGCGCTGATCATGGGCTGGCCGCCTTTCCCGCGGCTCGAGGTTGCGGGCGGCGCGGTGGCGGTGCTGATCACCTACGGCGCCGGCAGCCTTGCGCTCGCCCTCTATATTGCCGCCGGCCGCAGCCTGGTGCGGTTCCGTTGGCGGTGCTTCCGGCCGGATTGGCGCGCCATCGGCGAGATCCTCCGCGTCGGCGGCATCGCCGCCGCCAACACCGTGCTGACCAACCTCACCATCGTGCTGGTCACCGCAATGATCAGCGGCTTCGGCGCGGCGGCGATCGCCGGCTACGGCATCGGCTCGCGGCTCGAATACCTGCTGATCCCGCTGGTCTTCGGGCTGGGCGCGCCGCTCGTCGCCATGGTCGGCACCAATATCGGCGCGGGGCAGGTCGAGCGGGCGCAGCGCATCGCATGGACGGGCGCGGCGCTCGCCTTCGCCATGACGGAGGCGATCGGCCTTGCCGCGGCGCTCTTTCCGTCGGCCTGGATCGGCCTGTTCGACCGCACGCCCGAGGCGATCGCCATCGGCACGCTCTATCTCCACCGGGTAGGCCCGCTCTACGGCGCCTTTGGCGGCGGCATGGCGCTTTATTTCAGTTCGCAGGGCGCGGGGCGCATGGCCTGGCCGTTCGCCGCCGGCGTGCTGCGCCTGCTGCTGGCGGCGGGCGGCGGCTGGGTTGCCTTCCGCCTGGTCGGCGCCGGCCCGTCGGGACTGTTCCTGATGGTTGGGCTGGGGCTGCTGGTCTTCGGTGGAACGATCGCGGCTGCGCTTGCCGGCGGCGCGTGGGGACGTCGCGCATAGCGGCAGGGCGGCGGCTCAGCCGCTCACCTCTCGAGGTGCCTTGCTGTCGTCATGCGGGGGCGCGTGCAAGCCTCTGATCCGCCGCACCTCCTGCGCCACCCCATCCCAGTAGGCGGCGCTCGCCAGCTCATCGTGCCGGCGGCAGTTGCGCGAACGATCCTGCATCAGCTCGTGAGCGCGGTCCCCGTAGTGTCGAAGCATCGTCCGGGCGACCTCGGCGACATCATCGTCTCTCATGTCACGAACCTCCACCTCAACCGACCAACTCCCCGTCGGTAAGCCCGTGGCGGCTGGCTGCCAGTCAAATGAGCCTTTGCGCATAAAGAGTCGAGATGGATTTTGCGGCTCTCGGCGCCTGAAAGTCCAGCGCTCCGGCATCATGCCCGCGCCGGCGCCAGTGGGTTCTTTCGCGGTAAGATTATCCTGGTATCATCATCTTCCGCTCGTGGCTTGATCACGGGCCGGACGATTAATCGCCGAGGCGGGCTGACGACGGATCCACCCCCGACCCGAGCGACGCGACACCGCCCATCATCGGGGCGATGGTCAGCGAGATCCGTGGGAGGACAGTTCGATGCGACTTGGCATGCTATTGCGTTATTCCGGCGCGCCGACGGGCCCGGAGCTGCAAACGGTGCTCGAGGCCGAACGCCTCGGCTATGCCTCCGCCTGGACCAGCGAGGCCTACGGGACCGACGCCGTGACGCCGGCGGCATGGATCCTCGCCCGGACGACACGCATCAAGGTCGGAACCGGGATCATGCAGATGCCGGCGCGGACGCCCGCCTGTTGCGCGATGACGGCGATGACGCTGCAGGCGTTGTCCAACAATCGCTTCCTGCTCGGCATCGGAACCTCCGGTCCCCAGGTCGTCGAAGGCTGGCACGGCGCACCCTTCGACAGGCCGTTGACGCGGTTGCGCGAGTACATAGCGATCGTGCGCCAGATCCTGAAGCGGGACGCGCCCTTGGAATACGATGGCGAGATCTACCAGATCCCCTATCGGGGCGCCGGCGCGACGGGCCTCGGCAAGCCGCTGAAGAGCATCCTGCATGCCGATCCGAACCTGAAGAT